>DAHUXF010000457.1 GCA_027307295.1 Acidobacteriaceae bacterium | reverse complement strand
AGCGCACTACAACTAAAGCGGAGGGACTATGGCAAAGGAACTGCACATTGTCGGCTTCCGCGTGGGCCAGGAGGTTTTTGGCGTGCCCATCTCATTAGTGCATGAGATTGTGCGCGTGCCTGAAATCACCTCAGTCCCGGATGCGCCCAGCTATGTTCAGGGCGTCATCAATTTGCGCGGCAAGATTGTCTCCGTGGTGGACCTGCGCCGCCGCTTCGGAGAGAAAGAAATCAAGGCCCATAAGAAGAACAGGATTTTAGTGACTGAGTTCGAGGGCAAGCTGGTGGGGCTGATCGTGGACAGCGCCTCTGAGGTGCTTAAGATTCCAGAGACCGAGGTTGAACTGCCCCCTGTATTTGATCAGGGAGAAATCAACTACGTTACCGGCGTGGGCAAGCTCAATGGACGGCTGATCATTCTTATCGACCTGAACAAAATTCTGGTGAAAGGAGAGCTGCGGCGTCTCGGTGACGTTGAAACATCCGAGGCCGTTATGGCAACTCTCCTGTCCCAGACGGGAACAGAGACGAAAACGGGGAACAATGGCCACACCGACAATTCCAATCCAAATCAGTGAACCGGAATATAAGCTGCTGCAAACCCTGGTTTACCAGGAATGCGGCATGTATTTCGACGAGCGGCGCGCCCACTTTCTGCAAGACCGCCTGCAGCGCCGTCTTAAAGCGTGCGGTCTGGATACGTTCTATGCCTACTATCGCCTGCTGACCAGCCATCAGGGTAAAGCAGAGCTGAGCGCGCTGGTGGAAAACCTGACCGTGAATGAGACCAGCTTTTTCCGCAACAAGCCGCAGCTGGAACTGTTTTCCAAAAACATTCTGGAAGAGCTGCTGCGTCACAAGCAGGAACGCCGCGACTGGAGCCTGCGCGTGTGGTGCGCCGGATGTTCCACCGGACAAGAACCCTACACGCTGGCCATGCTGATTTGCGATGCGCTGGCTTATTACTATCTGCGTAATCCGCTGCCCTTTGAAATGCCATCACCCAAGCCGCTGATCCCACCGCCCTGGAAGGTGGAGATTCTGGCTTCAGACATCAATTATTCCGTTCTGCGCGCGGCGCAGGAGGGCATCTACCCGGAAACCCAGATGGAATCAGTGGATTATGCGTACCGGCTGCGCTACTTTGACAAAGTAGGAGACCGCTATGCCCTCAAGCGCGGGCTGAAAGACCTGGTCCACTTCGATTTCCATAATCTCAAGACGGAGTTTCTGCCCCAGCGCAATGACATCATTTTCTGTCGCAACGTGATGATCTATTTTGACGAAGCGGAGCAGAAGCGTCTGGTGGAAAAGCTCTACCGCTGCCTGAATGCTGAAGGGTATCTGTTCATCGGCCATGCAGAAAGCCTGTTTGGGCTTTCCGACAAGTACAAGATGATCCACCAGAACAATGGCACGGCTTATCAGCGCATTGAGGTGACTGGGTGAATTTCTTCCCCGACGATCGTACCTCCGAGCTCCGCGAACTCTTCTTTGAGACCGCGGCGGAGCTGTTGCAGACCCTCAATGAGGAAGGTCTGGAACTGGAGAAGCGCCCGCACGATGAAGAAATCCTGCGCCAGGTGCGCCGCACGGTGCACACGCTGAAGGGTGATTCCGCCGCCTGCGGATATACTGAGCTCAGCGAGCTGGCCCACGCTTTGGAAGATGTGCTCAAGCCGGAAGTCGCGGCCCTCAGCGAGCAGGGTCTGGCTGAAGTGGTGCTGATTGCCGCCGACACGTTCAGCTCCATGCTTTCCGCCTACCGCGGCAATCTCCAGCCGCCGGCGGGAGAAGAACTCAAAAACCAGATTCTCACTCTTACGCGCGCTCCGGCCCCCAATATTCCTTATAAATTGCAGGCGCGTTTCGCCTGGAGCGAATATGAGCAGGTGGCAATTGCGGATGCCCTGGCGCGCGGTGAGAGCGTATACAACGTTGCTTTCTCCATTGAACCACAATGCCCCATGCGGGGAGCGGCGATGCAGCTCGTACGCAACGTGCTTCAGGACTGTGGCCGCATACTGGCCATTGTGCCTGACCAAAGCGCGCTTACCAGCGAGCTGGATGTAGTTGAAGCTGCAATCGCCACTGAGCACGATCAGCCGTGGATTGAGAAGAAGTGCCGTATCCCGGCCATTGTGGCCGATATCCTGGTGCAGCGCACCGCTCCGGAACAGGAGCAGCCCGAAGACGTGCTCGACATTGTGAAGCACGTAACGGCTCCCCAGGAAGAAGAACATGTTGCGGTCCGTGCGGAAGAGGTCCCGACTGTACCGGCGCAGGGCACGGCTATGCCGCCGGGCCACGCTCTTGCCGCCCATGGCCCGGCAGCCCAGGGGCCGGCGCAGGCAGTCCAGGAAACGAATGCAAGTTTCTCCACGCTTTCAGAAAACCTTTTGCGCGTGGACGCCGAACGCATCGACTCGGTGCTCAATCTGGTCGGCGAATTGATTATTGCCAAGAGCATGCTGCACCAGGCCATTAACGAGTTCGATCAGAGACATCCCAAGGACCCTTTGAAAATGCGGTTCTCTGATGCCATGGCTTTTCAGGCGCGCATCATGAATGATTTGCAGAAGTCGGTGATGAAGATCCGCATGGTCCCGGTGGAGCATCTCTTCCGCCGCTTCCCTCGCGTGGTGCGTGATGTGGCCAAATCCTGCGGCAAAGAGGTCAACCTGGTGGTGACCGTCCAGGACACCGATCTTGATAAAAGCATCCTGGACATGCTGGCTGAGCCGCTGGCCCACCTGGTGCGCAACGCAGTGGATCATGGCATTGAACCGCCGGCTCAGCGCATCAACAACGGGAAGCCGGCGCAAGGCACGGTGCGCCTGGATGCGTACCACCAGGGCAATCAGATCGTGATTGAA
>DAHUXF010000456.1 GCA_027307295.1 Acidobacteriaceae bacterium | reverse complement strand
CGTTCTTGCTGGGGCAGTTCTGTTCCCGTTGGGAGTATTACTGGAAATAATAAGCCAAGGAACAGCGCCAAAAGCCATCGCCGTAACTGGTTCAACTCTGGTGATTGGTTCGCTGGCCGCCTTGATTGCCGGATTCGTGCGAGGACCGGACAAGAGCGTATCCTGAGACAAGACAACGCCGCATCGTACGTTCTGGTGTGGCAAAGCTGCTCCAGCCGCCAAGGGCATAAACTGAGTAACTGGTAAAGATCGCTGCAATCGACCTGGCAACCACACCGCCGGCATAGACCATAAGGAGTGAATATTTAAATGGAAGACTTCCGCAAACCTATTCTGGAAGGCAAGGGCACAACCGATTACGAGCGTTATCTACGAACTGACGATCTGCTTTCACTGCAAACCCCCATGGAGAAGCTCTCCCATCCTGATGAGCTGACCTTCCAGGTGGTGCATCAAGCGTCAGAGCTGATGATGAAAGGCGCAGCCTGGGAACTGGAACGCGCCCGCAACACATTGTCGCAGGGCGATTATGGAAATGCATCCCGGCTTTTGCGGCGGGCCAACGGAATGCTGGTACATCCCATTGCACTCCTGCATGTACTGGAGACCATCACTCCTTATGACTACCACATCATACGGGCTGGGCTTGGACATGGCAGCGGGCTAGATTCACCGGGCTTCTTATCTCTTTTGCACATTGCTCCACGCATTGGCGAAGCATTTGCCGCCCAACTCAGCAGCCAGGGACTAACCTACGATGACGTGTATCGCCGTCATGAAGAGTTTTTTGGCCTGCATGATGTGGCCGAGCGCATGCTGGACTTTGATGAGCAGATGCAGCTGTTCCGATTCCACCATCTTAAGCTGGCGCAGCGAATCATCGGCAGCGGCGTGGTTGGGACCATGGGGACTCCGGTGGAAATTCTGCAACAGCGAATGCAACATCTGGCGTATCGGGAACTTTGGGACCTGCGCAACCAAATCACAGCGAATGCAGGCACAAGCCCGGTGTATCGGAAGACCAGCGATTAAAGACTGAGCCCGAGCCGCGCGCGAAGCCCTCACAGGCCCAGATAAGCCTCCCGCACAGTTTCATTGCTCAGCAGGTTTTTTGCCGAATCGGCCAGCACAATCGCGCCATTCTGGACCACATAGCCGCGATCAGAGATGCTCAGGCCGCTCACCACGTTTTGTTCCACAATAAGAATGGTGATTCCAATGCGTCTCACAGCCTGAATTTTTTCAAATACTTCTTCCACAATTTTTGGGGAAAGTCCCAGAGAAGGTTCGTCCAACAGCAGAAGCTTGGGCTGGGCCATCAGGCCGCGCGCAATGGCGACCATCTGCTGCTCGCCGCCGGAAAGCGTGCCGGCTAGCTGGTCCATGCGTTCCGCCAGCCGGGGAAAGAGCGTGAGCTGTTCTTCCATTACAGGTTTAGTGTTGTTACGCGCGCGCGGGGTATAAGCCCCCAAAGATAAATTTTCTCGCACGGTCATAAAGGGAAAGACCTGGCGGCCTTCCGGCACGTGGCTCACGCCGCGCGCCACCATCTCATGCGCGGGGACGCGGGAGACTTCCTGCCCAAGAAAGCGCACTGTGCCGCTGGCTGGAACTTTCATTCCTGAGATCACGCGCAGGATTGTCGTCTTCCCTGCTCCGTTGGCCCCGATCAAGGTAACAATCTCACCTGCGTCCACGCGCAATGTAATCCCAAATAATGCCTGAAGATCACCGTAATATGCCGTGACATTGGCAAGTTCAAGCAACGTTGAGCCGGATGCCTGGCCGCCCGCACTCGATGGCTGCGCTGCACTCATGGGGCCAGCTCCTTGTACTTGGGACCGAGATAGGCTTCAATGACCTCCGGCAATTTCACAACTTCGGCGGGAGCGCCTTCAGCGATCTTGGCTCCATGGTCCAGAACAATCACGCGGTCAGCAATCTTCATCACCACCTGCATCACATGTTCCACACCGCCAACAACGCTGATGCCCCACTCGGGAAGCCGCTTGACCAGATCGGCAAGGGCCATCGCCTCACTGGTGGTGAGTCCGGAAACCACTTCATCCAGCAGGATGAGTTTAGGTTTGGTGGCACGGGCGCGGGCAATTTCCAGGCGCTTCAATGCGGCCAGTGGCAGTCCGCGGGCTGGCGACTTGCTCAAGTGTCCCATCTGCAGGAATGCAAGAATTTTTGCCGCTTCCCCTTCAGCGTGACTACGGAGCCTGGTATGCATAAAAGCGCCGAGCATGACATTCTCTAAAACGGTAAGACCGGCAAGTGGTTTTACGATCTGGACAGTGCGTCCAATGCCCATCCGGGCGATGCGATGCGGGGACATATGGGTAACGTTTTTGCCCTGGAAAAGAATCGCGCCTTCATTGGGATGAAAGAACCCGCTGATCAGATTGAAGACCGTGGTCTTTCCCGCTCCATTGGGACCAATGATAAAAACAATTTCGCCGGCGTTGAGGGTCATGGAAACGCTCTTCACGGCGCTTAGACCTCCAAATCGTTTGGTAACGTTCTGTAGTTCGAGAACGGCGGTCATGGAACTGGCCCTCCCATAACTGCCTTGGGCTTGCCTACTACAGGCTTAGTCCGGCGCGCAAAAAGCCGCTGCAACCCGCCAACAATCCCTTCTGGAAGAAAAAGCACCACAACAACAATCAGAATGCCATAAATCAACAAATGGCTTTCCTGGAACTGGTTCTTGAAAATTTCTGATGCGGAGAGCAACAGCACAGCGCCAACAATGGGTCCAAGCAGCGTGCCTGCGCCGCCAAGCATGGTGATGATGGCAATCTGAATAGAAATATCCAGCGACAGGATGCTGTCCGGGACAATGAACTGGAACGCACTGCCATAAAGAGCGCCG
>DAHUXF010000455.1 GCA_027307295.1 Acidobacteriaceae bacterium | reverse complement strand
TGCCGTTGGGTGAAACCGTCGCACAGAATGGATGGATGAATCCGCTGATGGTGGCGGCCACTGTGTCTGTCTTTGTATCCACGACCAGGACCTCGCCATTGATATTGCTGAGGACGTACGCGTTGTTGTTGGCTTTGGAGTGGTCGGCGGCAAAAGCTGCGGCGGAAGACATGACCACTGCGGTCACTACCAGCGCGGCTGTAAGGGTGAAGACTACGTTCCTCCGGGAACACAGGAGTTGCTTGCAGAACTTACTCATGGTCTTTCCTTTCAAAATAATCTGCGCAGTTCTTCCCAGGCCTTGAAGATGGCGGGCAGCCTTTCTCAACAAGCTTGTGGCTGCGAACAACAATCTCGAATCAGTTGTGGCAATGTGGCACCACTGGCGCTGATCGAGAGTACTGAATGTTGCAGGGTCTTGGGGAAGACCGTCTGGGAAATGGTGGCTAGCAAGAAAGTAGCATGAACGTCCCTGTCGTCAAGTCGATTTTTGACACGGACCGCTCCGTCTCGGCCTTCTTAAACATTCTTTCATCTTTTGGGAAGCAGGTTGTACAGGTTCATCAATCACTTAACTAAACAGTCACCAGCAAGATTAGCGGTTTCAAACGTTACTATGGTGTGCGAGTCTGGCATATTGTATCGCTAAGCGATATAATATTACCTGAACAAAAATCCGACACCGTTGAGGACCATGGAGCAAGATAATAAGCAAGACAGTAATCGAAGAGTACGACGTACCGTTGCTCCCAAACACCCGGCCATTTCCCCTCAAGCCCTAAGCGATTTCACGACTACGTGGCGGGTCCTTCCTATTTCCGGCCTGGCCCTTGTGATTGGTGTAGTCAGCGCTTATGTAGCCGTTTTCCTGCTGCGGCTGATTGGCCTTTGCACGAACCTGTTTTATTACGGACGCTGGCGCACTGACCTGCTCTCGCCTGCCGGGCACCATCTCGGCTACGCGGTAGTGCTGGTCCCGGTCCTGGGCGGAGTGATCGTGGGGCTTATGGCCCGCTTCGGTTCTGACCGTATTCGTGGTCACGGGATACCGGAAGCCATCGAAGCCATCCTGCTGCGCGGGGCCAAGGTTGAACCGAAGGTTGCTTTGCTCAAGCCCGTATCGGCGGCCATTGCCATTGGCTCCGGAGGGCCGTTTGGCGCCGAAGGCCCGATCATTATGACTGGCGGGGCCTTTGGCTCTTTGATTGCCCAGTTCTTTCATCTCACCAATGCTGAGCGTAAGACACTTCTTGTGGCTGGGGCTGCGGCGGGAATGTCGGCAACTTTTGCCGCGCCCTTTGCTGCCGTGTTATTGGCGGTGGAATTACTTTTGTTTGAATGGAAACCCCGCAGCTTTATTCCCGTGGTCCTGGCCAGTGTGACCGCTGAGGCCGCACGTATCCATTTGCTGGGCGCGGGGCCAATTTTTCCGGTGCCGGCGCACGCAGTTGTCTTCAGTCCCTTGATTTTGTTTGGATGTCTGCTTACCGGGATTCTTGCCGGCGGGCTTTCCGCCGCACTGACGGGGCTGGTTTACGGCGTGGAAGACGCCTTTGCCCACTTTGCCAAGAAGATCCACTGGATGTGGTGGCCGGCAATTGGAGGACTTGCCGTTGGAATCGGCGGCTTAATCTATCCTCGCGCCCTCGGCGTGGGGTATGACGTAATTGGCCAGCTCTTGTTGGGAAACGCCACGGTCACCATGATCCTGGGTGTGCTCCTTGTCAAATCCATCATGTGGGGCGTCTCGTTGGGATCAGGGACATCGGGCGGCGTATTGGCCCCTTTGCTCATGATGGGAGGGGCGTTGGGAGCGATGGAAGCCCACTTCTTGCCGCATCAGGGGGCCGGCTTTTGGCCGCTGATTGCCATGGGCGCTATGTTGGGTGGAACCATGCGGTCGCCGCTCACGGGTGTGATTTTTTCATTTGAGCTGACTGGCGATTATCAATCCATTCTGCCCTTGTTGATTGCCTGCGTGGCCGCGCATGCCTTGACGGTTCTTACCCTGAAGCGGTCCATCCTTACTGAAAAAATCAGCCGTCGTGGACATCATCTCTCCCGCGAGTACATGGTAGATCCACTCGAGGTGCTGGCGGCGGAAGATGTGATGCGTAGCCACGTTACAGTGCTGCCGGCGCAAGCTACGGTGCGCGAGTTGGAACATGTTTTAAACCATAGTGAAAATGGGCGCGGCCAACGAATGTATCCGGTAATCGATGACCGTAACAAGCTGGTTGGCGTGATTACACGCAGCGATCTGCAAAAACTCAGGCAGGCTGGAGAAAACTCAAATGCCCGGCTTGCAGATGTGATTGCCCATGAGACTGTTGTAGCCTATTTGGACGAGCCGCTTCGTGTTGTGGTCAACCGCATGGCGGCTACCGGCCTGACGCGCTTTCCGGTGATCAAACGGGATCCAGATCAAGAACTGGCCGGGATCATAGGTCTTCAAGACCTGCTCAAGGCGCGGGAACTTGCGCTGGAGGAGGAGCACCGCCGGGAGCGCGTGCTGCGTTTGCGCCTGCCACCCTCTTTACGTTCGCGTTGGAGAAATTCTAATGGGGATAAAGAGGTCGAACTCGCAGAAAAGCAGGGTTGATCAAACATCTGAAGAGGGGAATTTGCCTCCAAATTGGTAAGAGAGAACGCCTGGAACGCCATCGAATTGCATTTTTCTGTGCAGTAAATGTGCAGTACCGATTTTTAAGACGGCCTTTAAAGGATTGATTTATAACGATAAAAGGTGGCTGTAGGTACGGGAGGGCGCATCGTTGCGAACGATGAGGTCGTCGGTGCGGGCCTGATTATGCTGGCCCAATGTTGCTGTGCCCCAAGATGCAACCGATAACCGGGCCCAACATGACTTTTCGCCGCATGAGAG
>DAHUXF010000454.1 GCA_027307295.1 Acidobacteriaceae bacterium | reverse complement strand
GGCTGGCTGAACAACAATCTGGCGGCCGCGGATCGCCAATGAATCACAGTAGTCCCGAATTGGAACAACATAAGGATTATGTAAGACGTTGCATAATCTCTTGCAATTTTGTTGCAGTGGTATTACATTGCGTTCCTTAACGAGCGGGACTCCGCATGGTAGATTCCTCTCAGAATTCAACGCCCAGTTGACTGACCGGGAAGAAATTTGCGTTGTCCCATCGCTAAAGTCCTTGTGATTTTCGCCTTGAAAGGCGACCGAATCTATTTCAATCGGTTGATGAGGTGAACCATGCGGCGTTTTCTATTTCCTATTATTGCTGCCCTGTCTTTCATGGTAGCGGCCCATGCCCAAACGTTTCGCGGAGCCATCAATGGCACCGTGACAGACCCATCCGGGGCCGTTGTTCCAAACGCGCAGGTAAAGGCTACAGAGGTCGCAACCAACGGAGAACGCACCACCGTCACGACCCATGAAGGGCAGTTCGCGTTCCAGGATATACCGCTTGGGCTGTACAAAGTCAGCGTGACGGCCTCTGGATTTGCCCCCTACACAGTGGACAAGGTGGAGGTAACAGCTGGTTCCATTCATACATTGCCGATCAAACTCGCCTTGAACCAGGAGAATACTGTCGTGGAGGTTTCAGCGGCAGCCCTGACGGTGGATACCACGACCCCGACGCAGACCACAACAATTTCTTCGTCGGTGGTCCAGGACATTCCCCTCAACGGACGTGACTTTACGCAGTTGATTGCCGTCGCTCCCGGATACGGCGGTTACTCAGTCGGAGGTTTCGGATCGGTCAACGGCACCCGTCCGAACCAGGTCAACTGGCAAATTGACGGTGTAGACAACAACGATTTCTGGCACAACATACCGGCTGTGAATCAGGGCGGTGTTTCCGGAATTGCCGGCGTGGTCCTGCCGATTGATTCCATTGATGAATTCTCGGCACAAACCCAATCAGGCTCAGAGGCTGGCCGTAACGCCGGCGGCACGGTAAATCTGGTCCTTAAGTCCGGCGGCAATGCCATTCATGGTTCTGCCTATTACTACAACCGCAATGAAGCTTATAGCGCGGCTTCGCCATTCTTCACTCCTTCCCCTAATGAGCCAAAGCCGCCTAAGTTGCGCAACCAAAATTGGGGCGGCACAGTTGGCGGCCCCATCTTCAAGAACAAGACGTTTTATTTTCTGGCCTTTGAGAAGCAGAACTACATTATCGGCCTCTCCGGCAAGGCGACAGAGCCTTCCGATGCATGGATCAACCAGGCGCTGGGCGTATTGAATGCCCACGGGGTTGCGGAAAGCCCTCTCTCAGCCACGCTGATCGGCCCAAATGGATTTTGGCCAAGAAACCAGATTGGCAGCCTGCCAGGCACTCTACAGAATTTTTTCAGCTCCATCGCCTCCACCGGCTATAGCTTCAATGGCGTCATCAAGCTGGACCATAATTTTTCTGAGAAGCACCATATCTCAGCCCGGATCTTCGGAGGACAGGGCAGCCAGACTGCGCCGTTGGGCAGCAGTCCGGCGCTCGGCACGGCCAGTTCCAATTTGCACGATTATTTTGAAGTCGCACCCATCCATGTATTCAACTATTCCACGGTTGTGAACTCTGAATTCACGCCGCGCCTGACCAATCAAGTCCTCTTTGGCATCAATTACTTTAATCAAACATTTAATGATTTCAACCACAGCTTTGATACCAAGGCCTTGGGCTTGTTCCTGAGCCCGGATGCGACGATCAATGGAAAGCCCATTCTTGGGGCGCCCAATATTTCTATTTCGGGATTTGAGCAGATTGGGCTTACGCCGCCGGAAGGCCGCAATGACGTTACCGGACACCTCACGGACATTGTTTCGTACATTACCGGAAAACACCAACTCCGCTTTGGCGGAGAGGTGCGGCAAGGCCGCGTGGATGAGTTTTACCATCGTCGCGGGACCGGACAATTTGTCTTTGATGGAACACGGGGCCCCTGGAGCAGCGACCCCACCCTTAATATCAACACCAAAGCTTTGGCGGATTTTCTGGCGGGCGACGTCGCCTCCTCGTCCATTGCCGTGGGCAATCCCGAGCGTTTTGTTACCGTGAATGCTTTTGATATTTTCGTACAGGATTCCTGGCAGTTAACGCAAAAATTGAACGTCAACATGGGCCTGCGTTATGAATACTTTGGTCCGCTCCATAGTGATAAGAAAGACATCGCCGTCTTTATTCCAGGAAAGGGCCTTGTGGTGCAGGGGAATGGCATCAACTCCATTTTCCCGCCGGACAAGAACAACTTTGCTCCGCGTGTTGGTTTCTCTTATCAGCCAACCTCGAATGGCGATCTGGTAGTGCGCGGCGGAATCGGGGTATTTTACGATCAGATCAATATCAATCCGTTCCTGGACTTCCGCCCTCCCATTGCCGCCGCCCAGGGACTGCAAGGCAATCCCTTTGGCGCCTCTCCGGTTTCCACCTTCAGCAGAAGCCAATATACCTGGGCGCAAAATCAACAAATATTCCCAGCCGCTAGCGCATGTGCTGATCCTTTCTGCACCGGCACGCCAGGACTTAACTTGTTCACGGTCAGCCAGAACTTCCGCACCCCATACTTCTATAACTACAATTTGCAGATTGAGAAGGGCTTGGGCAAGGCTGCCATGTTTCAGATCGGATATGTCGGCAGCGAGGGACGCAAGCTGAATGTGGTTACCAACATTAACCAGAACGGAGCGTTCCCAAACTTTGGCTCCATCCTGCAACTCAACAGCATCGGTACATCCAACTACAACGCGCTGCAGGTTTCGGTCAGCCGGCGAATGCGTAAGGGTGTTTCCTTCGGCACGAGTTACACCTTCTCCAGAACGCTGGACGATTCCCAGTACGGCGGCATCATCAGCCTCAATGCC
>DAHUXF010000453.1 GCA_027307295.1 Acidobacteriaceae bacterium | reverse complement strand
CGGCTGTGGTGCTCCTGACGGTGGGAATCGTTTTTTCCCCATGGCTGCGCGGACCTTCGGCGGAGAAGCTGATTTATCAGGCATATTCCCAGCAGCGCACCATTGAAATGCGGATGCCGGGCGCAGGCTACGGTCCTGTACGGGTACAGCGGGCGAATGGCCGGTCCCAGATCAACAGTCCGCGCGAGTTGCTGGAAGCTGAAGTCCTGATCAAACGCGGATTGGAAACCAAACCTGAAGACCCCAATCTTCTGCGGCAAAAGGCTGAGGCCGATCTGCTCAGCTGGAATTATCAGCCGGCCATTGAAACCCTGAACCATGCTGTTCGCCTGCAACCGCAATCTTTTGAGCTGCTGGTGGATATGGCCACCGCTTACTTTGAGCGGGCCGAAGCCACTGCGAATCCCGCCGACTATGAAGCTGGTTTGCAGTCCCTGGGCGAAGCCATCCGGCTGAAACCTGACAATTCCGCAGCCTTGTTCAATCGCGCCATTATGGATGAGCGGCTCTTCTTTTACGATCGCGCCATTGCGGACTGGGAGCAGGTGTTGAAAATCGAAAAAGATCCGGGCTGGCTCAATGAAGCACAACAACGCCTGGATGAAATCCGTTCCCGCCAGCGCCAGCGCGGGTTGCGCCGGTCGCCGGAAACACTAAGTCCGGCGCAGTTTGGGGAAGAAGTTGCGGCCAATCGTCCGGCGGACATTGAGGAATATCTGGAAGCCGCTGAGAGCCGACTGCTGCCCGGCATTGCCGCTCCATTTTCCAGCAATGAAGATTATCAGGCTGCTCAGGCCCTGGCTGATAATCTGCAACACCGTCATTCGGATTACATACTGGCAGATATGCTCCTGCACAAGACGGACCATGACTTCCGGCAGGCCTCGCAGCTCCTGGGGCGCAGCTCCGTTGCCAATCACAACGGTCATTTTGAAGATGCATATCAATTGGGCGCACAGGCTGCTTCGCTCTTTCGCAGATCAGAGAATGCAGCCGGATCGCTTGCCGCACAATTTGAACAGTCCTATGCATTGCAATTTGAAGCTAAAGCGATTCCCTGCCGTAAGCTTGCAAGCCAATCCGCCCAGGACGCCCATCAGCGGAAATACGCCTTGCTGGAAGTTCAGATGCTGCTGGAAGAAGCCATCTGTTCCAACATGAACGGAGAGGTGGGCGCAGCCAAAGATGTTGCGCAGCACGCAACCTCTGTTGCCAAAGACCACGGATACCAGAGCTTCTACTTACGAGGATTAACGCTCCTGGCGGTGCTGGAGTCTGAGGCGGGTGATGACTCCAATGCATGGTCAGACATCCATGAAGGGCTTGGTTTGTATTGGAAATCACGTTTGCCGGCGGTGCGCGCCTATTCCTTTTATACCGTGCTCGACCGCATGGCTGAGAGCATGGGACACGCCAACGTGCAGTTCGCGGCCGCGTTTGAGGCATTGCGATTTCGCGCAGAAAACTCCAATCATCTGGTAGAAGCTTCAGGCCATGCCCGGCTTGGCTATGCTGCCATGCATCTGGGCGACCTGGCTACCGCTGAATCAGAATTTGTGCGCGCGCGGGAGATCTTTACCACGGAGCCGCAAACAGAGTCCGTGCGCTGGCGTGAACTGGAAGCGCGGATCAACTTGAGCCGTATACAGTTTCTTCGCGGCGCCGGCGGCAATGAGTCCATAGCCGAGCTTGAAGCTTTCCTTCCCGAGGTGCATCGCTTATCGAACCGTTACGTGGAGTTTCAATATTACGAAACTCTGGCGCAGCTCAAGATGAGCGCGGGCGATCTTGCCGTGTCCAGCCAATATTTGGAAAAGGCCATGGCCATTGCCGAAGCTGCGGCAAGTTCGCTCACAACGTGGCGGGAGCGAGTGACCTGGATGGACCAGCATCGGCTGCCCTTTATTATGGCCAGTGAATTTCTGCTTGATTCGGGGAAGCCCGATCAGGCCCTCGCGACATGGCGGCATTATCGCGAACTCAGCGCGGGCGCTCCATCACGCACAACTGCACAACCGAATGCCGGAACACTATTGCCGGCTGCTTCCTTCGTGGCAAGCGGCCCGGACACGCGAGTCCTTACTTATGCCTTTGGCTCGCATGGACTCATGATCTGGGTGCGATATCCTGGGGAAGTACATTCTGTGTACCTGCCTGTCTCCAGGCAGGAGATACGGCGCACAGCTGAAAACTTTCTAAGCGAATGCGCGCGACCTGATTCCGATATGGCCGATTTGCAGGCTGATGCGCAATCGTTATATTCATGGCTCATTCAACCTGTAAGCCGTTGGCTGCCGGAAGCGGGCCATCTCATCATCGAACCCGATGGAGTGCTGGGCAGCATACCCTTTGATGCGCTCATGGATGCATCATCGGCCTATCTGGGAACCAGGTACACCGTCACCATGGCGTATGCCGTTGGAGGCAGGGCCCAACGCAGCCCAACCGCTGCCATTACGGCATCAGAGCGGGCGCTCATTGTAGCTGCACCGGCAGGCGGCGATGATCGCCTTGCGCCACCGCCGGGCGCTCTGGCAGAAGCGCAAAACGTGGCCAGCCGTTATGACCATCCGGAGCTATTGCTGGGCCGCCAAGCAACCATTAAAGAAGTGGAGCGCGAGTTAGGCAGCAGCAGCATCTTCCATTTCGCAGGACATGCTTCATCTGGCCGCAGCGGCGCAGCCATGCTGATGGCCGATGGCACGCTTGGCGCTGAACATGCCACCGTGTTTGACGCGCATAAGCTGGAGAAGATGAAGCTTGCGGTTTTTTCCGCCTGCGCCACGGCCCAGGCCAGCGAGAAATGGGCGAGGCCGGCGAATGCCGCCGCCGCGAGGAAGGCGAACAAAAAAGATTTGGGCGAAATATTGAGGACGATTTTCATGAGATATTCGTGCCGTGC
>DAHUXF010000452.1 GCA_027307295.1 Acidobacteriaceae bacterium | reverse complement strand
CTTCATAAATTTCATCAATCTTTACAAGTCCGGGCAGCTCCACGCCATTCTCTTTTGCTGCGTCCAACATGAGGTGGATGTCCTTGTGCATCAAACGCAGCGGAAAGTTGGGAGAGTAATCCTGATTCAGAATAAAAGGCTGCTTGTACTCGGCCACGCCGGACCGGATCATAGAGGCCGAAATCAGCTCAAACATTTTTTCCGGAGCTACGCCCAGCTTCTTAGCCAGGGTGAGACTTTCGCACAGTCCTTCATAGATAAAGACGATGTTCATGTTCTGGGCGAGCTTGGCGGAAAGACCTTTGCCGTTGTCGCCCATATGGATCACTTTTTGCCCCATGGCGCGCAGCAGAGGCTCCACACGCTCAATATTGTGGACTGCGCCGCCAATCATAAAAATCAGCGTGCCATTTTCCGCGGCAATCTTTGATCCAGTAACAGGAGCATCAAGAAATTCGCATCCTTTTTCCTGCAAGCCTTCCATAAAGAGCAGGCTGGCAGAAGGGGATATGGTGCTGGAATCCACGACCACGGTGCCGCTGGCCAGCGCTTCAAACGCACCGCCCGGACCAAAAAGCACAGCCTGGACCGCTTTGGTATCAGAAACGCAGATCCATACGGCTTCTTTGCCTTTTACGGCATCTGCGGGAGTGGCAGCTGTGACGGCCCCTTCAACATCGCGGGGCGTGCGGTTCCAGACGGCGACTTCGTGACCGGCTTTCACCAGATTGGCGGCCATGGGCCGACCCATGATTCCAAGTCCTAAAAAGGCTACGCGCATGCAGGCATTAAACTTGCTTCACCCCAACTCCGTCAAGTGCAAGAGCGCCAACCGGACAAAGTCTGCCGCCTAGACGGCTGCCCCCAGCGGTTTTTCCTGAAGGGCGGTCTGATTGCCAAGAAGAAGCGGTTCGGCAAAGAATCCATAAAAGCGAATGTCTTCCCAATAGCTCATATGGGCGTAGATTGGAATTTTGTATTTGAAGTGCCTGCATGTAATTCCGTGATAGAAATGCAGAGCTCCGCTACAGGGATCCTGCTTGGACCATGCATTCAGCCACTGCACTCCCTCCAGCCCGGTGGCCTCATATTTCTGGAACAGGTATAAGCCGTAATCAGAGTTTGGCGGGTGTTTTCTGAACGACTGCAAAAAGTGGAGCAGTTGTGCCCGGACCGCATGATGCGGAGAAACATTCTCCCGGAAGAAGTAGTGGACCTTGTCTAAAGGAGATCCGAAGGTAACCAGCCCCCGGATCGTTTTCAGCTGCTCCTGGGTAACTTCGGTCTTCGCGGGAAAACGCCCAATGAGTTGATCGGCCCGGGATATATGTTTATTGAGAAGCTGATTCAGCGTGTCATAGGCAATTACACTGCCCAGGGAATGCCCCGCAACAATCACCTGGTCGTACTTGTCGCCTGCCTCCTGCACATGGTCTTCACGCAACAAACGCAATAGGGCATTGGTGGAACCGGCCAGAATGGCCTTGCGGACAAGGTAGTTCGCGGCTTTGGCATCGACATTCGTGTAAACGGCAACATCACCTATAAAATTCTTCAGGAAGTATTGCATCAACTTTGCCAGAGCGGCGCCCAGAACAAACCAAGCCACTTCTTCCTGTAACAGGGGAGAGAAATAGACGGGCAGGCTGATTGACTTCATCCATCCAATGCCAACGCCCGCCAGCAGGAACAACAGACCAGCTAAAAATGTCTGGAAAATCCACCATCCCTTGACAATCGGGGGATGCTGGCGCATGCGCCGCAACCAGTACTGCCATGCCTCTAGCGCCATCGTCAGATACAACAGAAGAGCGCCGGCAAAACAGAATGTCATGGCCGCTTTGGGCCAGGGATGGTCACTGGCCCAACTGATAAATATTTTTTTGACCGCCGACGGGAGATTCATGGCTTGCGGCAAAAGATAAGCAAGAATGCCAAAAATGAAAACCAAAGGAAGATAGATCAAAGCAATGCGGCGGAGTTCCCTGCGGAAAATTTCGGCCTTAGTGAGCGGATCATCTCCTATATTGCAGGTTCCAAGGACCCCGCCGCCTCCATCAGGATTCTCCATGGCCTGGATGTTCTCCGTGAAAAAGAACATGGGTGTAAAAGTTGTTTTGATCAGCCATGCCAGTGTTTGCCGGTAACTGATTTTTCCTTTTGTTAGTGGCGCCCAGTAATATTCATAAACGTCGATCAGACCATGCTGTTGTGGACCGAACTTTTCCGTGCTCAGACGTATGCGCGCTTCAACGTCATCATTGTGGTCATAACAGTCCGCGGAAATCTGCAAGTCGCTGATTCCGCCCTCAACTGTCAAATAGCGCATCAGGTTGCGGCTGAACTGGTCAAGAGTTTCGTAAGGCTTCTGCTCGCCGATCCCATGAATCACCAGGATGGCGGTCCGTTCCTTGGCCAGCCGTTTGCCTTCATCCGCCGGCGGCGCGGGGCAGACGCACTCCGCCTGCACGATCTCCTCATGTGTAACACCCAGGGCGGTCATGCGGTGGCGAAGACGGTCCACGAACGCACGGTTTTCAAACTCTTGATTCGCAAGGCACCCCAACGCCGGGGACTCACTCTCCTCTCCTTCGGCTGGGACACGGTCCGTCGCTTCCGCTCCATGGAACCTGCGATTGGCCGCAATATGATAGTGATACTTGAGCCTGGCGATTTCCCTGGCTATGACGTGGCTTGCTGCATCTGGATTTTTAGACATATTGAAAATGGTTCCGTCGTTGAAGCGAAGGAGACCCTTGCATCTAAGACCACGCAACGTGGCACAAATTGCATTCGATGAAAGACGAAAAGAATTAAAAAAGCACAGAATGCAAAATTTTGCTCCAAATACAACACGTACAAAACGATGCATCCGCAAGATGAGCCGAAGGATGATTGATAAGAAC
>DAHUXF010000451.1 GCA_027307295.1 Acidobacteriaceae bacterium | reverse complement strand
GTAATGGTGCAGAGGGGATCGGCTTAAGGGCTTTCTGTAAACTGTATTAGTTGCTCCGTTCTGTGAGGCTTATTCAGGTTGCGGTCTCGACTTTTAATCATTGTCAGCATTGTGCAGGGCATTCTCTTTCTGGGGCATGGTTTTATCTATGCCACCGCAGTCTGCTTCTGGGGCGGCGTGGGTTCGTCATGGGCCATCTGGCTGGCGCTGGGATTGCTCTCAGTCAGTTTTGTGCTGGCGTCTCTGGTTGGCTGGTACTCCCACACGGCATTGGCGCGGATGTTTTACGCGCTGGCGGCGGTTTGGCTGGGTTTTGCAGGTCTCTTCCTGGTAGTGTCCGTTCTGTGCTGGGTGACTTATGTCGCTGCCACGCTCATGAAGCTGGATTGGCCGCGGCACATCATCGCTGACGTCCTCTTTGGCGCTGCTGTGGTTGCGGGACTTTACGGGCTGCTGAATGCCGCTGTGGTGCGCGTGGCGCGGATCAGCGTTACGCTTGCTAACCTGCCGCAACAATGGCGGGGACGCACGGCGGCGCTGGTCAGCGACCTTCATCTGGGCCACGTTCGCAATGGCCGCTTTGTCCGCCGTGTCGTGCAGAAGCTTTCTGCTCTTCAGCCTGACGTGGTTTTTATTGCCGGCGATCTTTATGACGGTGTGGCGGCTGACTTTGAGCGTCTGGCAAAACCCTGGCAGGAACTGATATCGGCGGGCGCAGCGAACGTTCCGGAAGCAGGACCTCGCATGACTGCTCCACCTTTAGGTGTTTATTACATCGCCGGGAATCATGAGGAATTTTACAGCCATGCCGAGTACCTGCCGCCATTAGAGCGGTCGGGTATTCACGTGCTGAACAATGAAAAAATTGAACTTGACGGCATGCAACTGCTGGGAGTCCATTATCGTGACGCCGCCATTCCCGCGCGATACCAGACGCTGCTCCAGGCCATGAATCTTGACCGCAGCCGCCCCAGCATTCTGCTTCTGCATGCGCCGGTGCGCCTGCCGGTGAGTGAAGCCGCAGGTGTTTCACTCCAGCTTTCCGGACACACACATGGCGGGCAGTTCTTCCCCGGAACCTGGGTGGCGCGGCGTGTCTGGGGAAAGTTCAACCATGGACTGCAATCCTTTGGAAAGCTCATGGTCTTTGTGACGTACGGCGCTGGCACCTGGGGACCACCGATGAGAATTGGCACCAGCTCTGAAGTTGTACTGATTAAGTTCGAATAAAGGATTCATTCTGCGTCAAGTGGATGGCCCTTCCTCCTGGGCGCAAGCCAAAACGCTCCATCACCGCTCCCATTGCGATGGGTAAATTCCAGCAACGTATGCACGTTTTGAGAAATGCGGTGACTCTCATCACAGCCGGCAAGACTGTCTGTACACTACTGTTAAGACATGCTGCCGGCCCGAGATGAGCGGGATAGCAAGAGCATGCCGCTGACCGGACATCACTTATGTCCTCACAACCAATCCCAGACAACACCCCCGCCTCAACGCGAGAGACCTATATTGCAGTGGCAACGGCGGCCGCAATTGCAGCGCACCTCATCCTCCGGTATGCAACTCATCTGCCTCCGTTGGCGTACATGGCCCCGCTGTTTGTTGCATTAGTGGTGGGCGGAATCCCCATCATCATTACGCTGGGCAAAAAGCTGTGGGTGCGGGAGTTCGGTACGGATTTACTGGCCGGCGTCTCCATTCTGGCTTCAGTTGCCATGGGCCAATACCTGGTTGGGGCCATCATTGTTCTTATGCTTTCCGGCGGGACCACGCTGGAGCAGTTCGCCACGCGCAGAGCTTCTTCCATCCTGGATGCACTGGCCCGGCGCATGCCGCAGGTTGCGCACCGCCAGCTTGGATCATCGGTCGAGGACATCAAACTGGATGAAATCCAAATTGGCGACCAGGTCATTGTGCTGCCGCACGAGATATGTCCTGTGGATGGAGTGGTGGTGGAAGGCCGCGGGATCATGGATGAATCCTATTTAACCGGAGAACCTTTTGAGATCTCAAAAACTCCGGGATCGAAAGTCCTCTCCGGAGCAATCAACGGTGACATGGCGCTGACGATTGAGGCCGAAAAGCTGGCCGTGGATTCACGGTACGCCAAGATCATGCAGGTGATGGAGCAGTCCCAGGACAAGCGTCCGCACCTTCGCCGCATTGGAGACCTCCTAGGGGCCTGGTATACCCCGCTGGCTCTGGGCCTGGCTGGAGTCACATGGCTGCTTACCGGGAACCCCATGCGTTTTCTGGCAGTGGTGGTCATTGCCACGCCGTGTCCGTTGATTTTGGCGATCCCGGTTGTGGTCATTGGGGCCATCTCACTGTGCGCGAAGCACAGCATCATCATTAAGAATCCCGCGGCCCTGGAGCAGATTACAACCTGCCGCACGCTCATTTTCGATAAGACCGGAACTTTGACATTCGGCAAACCGCAGATAACGGACATGTTGTGCGCTCCTGGTTTCACACGGGACCAGGTGTTGCAGATGGCGGCCAGTCTGGAACAATTTTCCAAACACCCGCTGTCAGGAGCCGTGCTGCAGGCGGCACACGACGCAAAACTGGCCCTGCTGGAAGTCAACCAGGTGCAGGAGAAACCGGGAGACGGACTGTTTGGCCTGGTTGACGGCAGAAAAGTGCGAATCACCGGGCGCGGCAAAGTTGATGCTGCGCTGCTGCCATCCCTGCCCCCGCTCTCGGTGGGATTAGAGTGCCTGGTCTTGATTGACAACCAGTATGCCGGTACATTTCATTTCCATGATGCTCCCCGTAATGACACCCGGCCTTTTGTTCATCATTTGAATCCAAAACATCAGGTGGACCGGGTGCTGCTGGTCTCCGGAGACCGCGAGATTGAGGTCCGCTATCTGGCAAAAGAAGTCGGCATCACCGAAGTG
>DAHUXF010000450.1 GCA_027307295.1 Acidobacteriaceae bacterium | reverse complement strand
AGACCTCCGCGCCGCTCTGGCTGCGGACCTTATCTGCGGCTTCACGCAGGGTCTTTTCGGTACGGGCGCACATCGCCACCTGCGCGCCTTCGCGGGCAAACGCTTCCGCTGTCGCCAGGCCAATGCCCTGGCTGGATGCCGCAACAATCACGCCCCGGCCTTTGAGTCCTAAGTCCACGTATTTCTCCTCACGAGAGCGGTTCCAGAGTCGTTGTACCCTCACCCCGTATGTTGTACCCTCACCCCGTATAGGGACGCAAGACAGCACGGGCGGGGCGCCCTCGGTTTTCGGGAGCGAAGCCAGTTTACCCATTCCACAGTCCGTCATCCCGAGGGGCCGTTAAGCGAGTCCGCGTTTTCTTCAGCGGGCGAGCAGGACCGAGGGAGCTTGTGCTTCCGTCCTACGGTCTACGGCAATCATAAAGCCGCTATAGCCTCTGGGCTGGCTTTAGCCTCTGCGGGTATCAGGGCATCGGCTTCAGCCGTGCCATTAACGTTCAAAAAAAATCGGGCTTTAGCCCCTGTCCGTTTTTTGCTTTTTAAAAAATGCTGATCCGTATGGATATTTTTCCGGCGAACCCACCAATCTCGCTTTTACCGGATTTTGTTCAATGTACTGGCGGTGTCTGAGAAAGCTCTGACGATCCGTGATACGCACTTCGGAAAAACCTCGCTGCCAAACTTCTCCGGGGTAGCCCAGCTCTTTCTTGGCGCGAAATGAAAACCCGCCTTTAACGAGCTGCATTGCTTTTTCAACGCTGATCGTGTTGTCCAGGGTGAGCAGTATGTGCAGATGGTTGGGCATCACCACAAAATCATGCACCTTAAACTTGCCTTGGCCGGCATAGTCACGCAGCACGTCAATCAAGAGGCTGGCCATTCGTTCAACTTGAAAGACAGCTCTTCCCTGGTCCGTTCTTGAGGACACAAAAAATGTCCGTGAGATTCCTCGGAGCGCATTTTCATCAGAATTTCTTGCAGGTCTTGCCATAAAAAGCCAGTGGCTAAAGCCAAATTTTTTTGCGCCTATGCGGCACGGCTTGAAGCCGATGCCCTGATACCTTCGGGGGCTGAAGCCCAAGGCTCGGACGAAAACAACGGAAAATTCTGTCCCAGCGAAAAACGCACCTTAGATTAACCAGAGGCAAGGCAAAAATAAAGCGAAAACACGTACAGTTGAAGATGTGGAGTTCACGCTTGGTTTGTGTTGCTTGCTGCAAGGTACTTGGCAGGTAGGGAAAAAGGGCAGCACTGAAACCGATAAAGGCTTTAACATGGCAAACATGATGATGACGAACCGATTCTCCTCCAAAGTTGCTCTCGTTACCGGTGGCACCGGCGGACTTGGCCGGGCCGTGACCCTGGCGTTTCTGCATGAAGGCGCTTCGGTGATCGCCACCTACATCAAGAATGAAGAAGCCGATGGTTTGCGCGATGCCGTGGGACGGAATGCCCATCTGGAACTGCTACCGCTGGATGCCACCGATGAAAATGCCTGCCGCAATCTAGTGGACAACATCACGGCCCGTCATGGCCGGTTGGACGTGCTGGTGAATACCATTGGCGGCTATGCCGGTGGCAAGGCGCTGTGGGAAACCGATCCTGCAACCTGGCGACTGATGCTTACGCTCAACCTGAATGCCGGTTACAACCTGGCTCGCGCCGTGGCCCCGGCCATGCTGCGGGAGAAGGGCGGGGCAATTGTAAGCATCGCTTCAAAGGCCGCTTTTGACCACGGTGCGGGAGCTTCAGCTTACGCGGCTTCCAAAGCTGCGGCGCTGGCCTTGTTTGATTGTCTGGCCCAAGACTTGAAGGGCACAGGCGTACGCTGCAACTCGATCCTGCCCAGCGTCATTGATACTGAGGCGAACCGCAAGGCCATGCCCGACGCCGATTTTTCCAAATGGCCCAAGCCGGAACAGATTGCCAGGGTGATTCTTTTCCTTTGCAGTGATGAAGCGGCGGTGGTCCATGGCGCCGCCATCCCGGTTTACGGAGAGAGTTGAAAAGTGCATTCTGCCGATAATGAAAATAAATAATGGCGGACGGGGCCAAGCTCAAAGTTACGAACGGAAGTAAAGAACTGTTAACGCCGTCTTCGCGAATCTTCAGATGGCGTGCGGCTGCAAGCATAATATAATCATGGCTGAATCTTCGTATTGTCGTTCTGCGTCAATATGTGGTGCTTCCCCTTCCATTGTTTGAAAGCCATTTTGAATTTACAGCGTTGGAAAATGTACCAACGTAGAGGAACCCGCAGATGTGGATAGTTCGCCTGGCCTTGCAAAGGCCTTACACCTTCATTGTGATGGCGCTGCTGATCCTTATCCTCAGTCCTATTGTGATTCTCCGCACAGCGGTGGATATCCTTCCGGAAATCAATATCACCGTCATCAGCATCATCTGGCAGTTTCAAGGCATGTCAGCGCAGGACATGACGGACCGCATCGTCAGCAACACGGAGCGCGGCCTCACCACCACCGTGAATGACATTGAGCACACGGAGACGCAGGCCATGGACGGCCGCGCAATCACCAAGGTCTTTTTTCACCCCACGGCGAATTTACAGACGGCTCTCTCTCAGGTAACGGCCATCTCGCAAACGGCAATACGGCAGCTTCCTCAGGGGATCACGCCACCGTTGATCATTGTTTATTCGGCCTCCAGCGTTCCCATTGTTCAGGTGGGCATCAGCAGCAAGAGCCTTCCAGAGCAAGCGCTGAATGACCTTTCAGTAAATTTCATTCGTCCGCAGATGACCACGGTCAGCGGCGCGGCGATTCCCTTCCCAAAGAAATTGATGCCTGGCTTCATGTTGGCGACAACGGCAAAGTCACGGTGTACACCGGAAAGGCCGAGATGGGCCAGAACATTCGGACTTCTTTGAGCCAGGCGGTTGCGGAAGAA
>DAHUXF010000044.1 GCA_027307295.1 Acidobacteriaceae bacterium | reverse complement strand
ACGCTGATTGCGGGGATTGCCAAAGCGGCGCAATGGACCGCGTAAACTTATTCCCCGGCTGCGCAATGGAGGATTTACCCCAAAGGGCAGCGGCGTAGGCGAAACCACGCTGGCCGGCACGCCATGCTGGCGTCCGTCTGCTGTGGGTGAAGTAACAGAGGCAGGCACACCATGGTTAACCAGTTGGGCTGGTGAGACTTGCAGAGCAATTGCGAGAAAAGCAGTAATCAATACGGGTCGTGACATGATGGCACCTGCCAAAGGTTCTAACGCCGGAGTCTACCTGCCCGGCCAACCATGACCTTACATCACATACATATGATAGTCCTTCAAGGCCGATGGTTACATTGAATTATGCGCCCACACGCTGAGCGCTATCAGCGTAAGAACGCTCCGCAGGACCAAACATGCGCCAAAAAGCGCGGCCACGCGGCCACGAAACCGCACCTCAAGCAGATCGGCCGCCACTCCGCCAATGAAAATAAAGACGAAGCTAAGACCTAAAGTTGCGTTCCAGATGTGGATGGCCGGGACGAATGCGAACAGCAACACCACCACGAACGCCGTGAGCAAAGGGGCTGTATTCCCAAAGTAACGTGCCCTGTCCCAGCTTCCATAGGCCGTAAGTGCCACAATAAACAACGCTACCAGCACATATCCGTCAGTATTTGCGGAGAAGACAAATGCCAGGTTGGCTAGCGCATCGAATGCCGGCTTTTGAGCAAAAACAGCCTTTGCGGAAAGTCCAGCACTGCCAGCCAGCCACGCTACCAAGGCCCATGTCACGCATGCGATCACGGAAGCGCCACTCAATACCAGCATTACTTTTCTACGGCACCCTGGAGCCAAGTACAGCATATAGCCAGCCGCCAATATGACCAGCGTAACCGACCACCACGCGGTAGCCAGAGCAAATCCAATGGAAAGTCCCAGGATCATGATGCGCGGCGCCCATTTCTTAGGGGGTGCATAAAGCGTATGGGCCACTCCGATGGCCGTATAAATCATTCCCAGGCTGCTCCAGGCCAGAATGATTTCGGGCCCAATATTGCTGCTGATCTGAATGATTGCAGGTGACGTGCAGTAAAGCCCCAGGGCAACGTATCCGCCTTCATTGTCAAATAGTCGTCGGGCCACCCACCACAAAGCTCCGCCCAGCCAGATCCCAAAGATGATGAACGGTGACCGCAACAGCCACGGACGCGGAACAGCCAGCGCCTCACTCACCCGCGCCGGGGCAATTTGCCTTACCCGATGGACCATCCTTACCGGCAACGCCGCAACCAGGTTGGTAAAGGGAGAAAAAGTAACATGCTTTACCGCCCCTTCCGGCATGCCAGCGGCGATGAACTGGTACTCCAGTTCGGAGAGAGGCCGGGTCCGGGCCGTGGCAAGGCACTGCGCCAGAAATATCAGCAGCATGAGCCCGGCAAAGATCTGCGGACCGCCTACCCTGAATTCTTTTACTGCGTGAAGCATGAATTCACAGTTGTATCATGCAGAGCCGCTCAAAAAACCTTTCCCCTTCCTCTCCTGGCATCAATGCTTCTCTGGTAAAGTCTTGCTGTTGCCTCTTCAGGGAGAACATGGAACAGGAAACTGCCGGCAATAAGCCGATCCGCACCGTTGATTATGTTTTCTTTAACCCAGGCGGCCTTCGTGCCGGCTGGCGTCTGCTCATCTATGCCGCGTTCATTGTCCTGCTCGCTGTACTCGGAGCCCTGGCCGCGAAACATCTGGGAGGTCCCACAAAAGGCCCGCAACCCACAGAGATGGTACGCAGTGCTTTTCAGGTAGTTGGAGAGATTGTTTTTTTTCTGATCTTTCTCCTGCTGGCCTGGATCATGAGCAGGATTGAGCATCGCAAGGTCAGTGAATATGGGCTTCCTTTACAGAAGCCGGCTTTCTCCACCTTTATTACCGGATATATTCTATGGGGATTTCTACCGCTCTCCTGCTTGCTCCTGTTTCTACGCCTGCTGCATGTCTTTTATTTCGGCGCCCTCAGCCCGCTGAATTTGCAGATCCTTGCCTGGGCAGTTTTGTGGTGGTTCTTTTTCCTGTTCGTAGGCCTCTTTGAAGAGTATTCGTTCCGCGGCTACATTCTCCGTACGCTTGCTGAGGGAATCGGGTTCTGGCCAGCTGCAATCATCCTGGCGGTCGGGTTTGCTCGTGTCCACATGGGAAACAACGGCGAAACCCGGATAGGAATCGTGGCTACGGGATTTTTTGCTCTGTTTGCGGCAGCAACGCTCTGGCGGACCGGTAATCTTTGGCTGGCTGTGGGCGCGCATGCCGGCTGGGACTGGGGGCAATCCTTTGTTTATGGTGTCAGTGACAGCGGCTTTCAGGCTCCGGGACATCTGCTGAATCCCCATACCCAGGGCCCAGACTGGCTTACTGGAGGCACTGTGGGCCCAGAAGGCAGCGTGGTGACTCTTATCTTGTGGGCCTTGATGACGATTGCAATGATTTATTTCTACCGGAAGCCCGCAGCGCCGATTCCTTTAAACGCCTAAAGGTCCAGGAAGGTTATTCATCACAGGACGCGTAGGAGAATGCGCCGGCAGCAGCTTCTTGCCAACAAACAAAGGCAGACCGCAGAGGCCTGCCTTTTGTTTTATAGATGGTTATCTTAATCGGATTGAAGCACCAAAGAATCAGATATCCAGGTTTTTCACATCCAGCGCATTCTCTTCGATAAACTTGCGCCGGCTCTCGACATCCTCACCCATCAGCGTCGAGAAAATCGCTTCGGTCTCCGCCAGATCCTGCAGGTCGACCTTCAGCAGCGTGCGTGTCTCGGCATTCATGGTAGTCGACCACAGTTGCTCGGCATTCATCTCGCCCAGCCCTTTGTAGCGTTGAACGCTGTATTCTTTTTTACCTTCTGCAAGAACGTAGTCAAACAGCTCGCGCGCAGAGTGCTTTTCCACCCGCTCAGCTTCGATCTTGGTCCTGCGAATCGCCGTCTTGGATGATTTCTTGGCTGCCTTGTCCAGGTCTTCGCGCTCCGCATCGCTCAGGTCCGCCGACGTGTCTTCCGTGCCTTTGGCCGCTACTTCCACGATAAACGGTGGCTCCATAAACGTTTCAATCTGTTTGAATTTCGCAATCATCTGCCGGTATTCCGGCGTGGACGCCAGCGCCCAGTGGATATGGCGTTCCGCTCCCTGAGAATCCGTGAACTTCACGGCCCAAAGGTTATGCTCCTCGTCAAAATAGCTCTCCACCTGCTTGAGCTGAAACTCCTTGGCCAGTTTGTTGATTTCTTTTTCCAGCTTCTCAATCTTTTTAGCAGGGGATTTTTTATCGCCTTCAAAGTCTGCGCGCTGTGAAATCCCCAGTCGCGGCAACAACTCGGCAATGCGCTCATTGCGCAGGCGCTTGTCCACTTTGTCAAAGAAAGCAAGATACTCATTGAGCGTGGTCATGAACTTGGCCAGCGCAGCGCCTTCCAGCTTGGCGGCGCCCTCGCCGTAACGGACGGCCATTCCTTCCGCAGCACGCCGCACCATCACGCGCACAAACTCCCGGTCATCTTTTATGTACTGCTGCGACTTGCCCTTCTTGATGCCGTAAAGCGGCGGCTGGGCAATATAAACATTGCCTCGCTTAATCAGCTCATTCATGTGACGGAAGAAAAACGTGAGCAGCAATGTGCGTATATGGGACCCGTCCACGTCGGCGTCTGTCATCAGGATGACTTTCGCATAACGCAGCTTGGTGGGATCAAAATCTTCTTTGCCTATGCCCGTGCCCAGGGCCGTAATCATGGCCCGGATTTCTTCGTGGCTCAGCATTTTGTCGTAACGGGCCTTCTCAACGTTCAGAATTTTTCCCTTTAACGGCAGAATGGCCTGGAAGCGCCGGTCGCGACCCTGTTTAGCGGTGCCACCTGCGGACTCACCTTCCACCAGGAACAGCTCGCAACGGTTGGGATCGCGCTCTGAGCAATCCGCCAGCTTGCCCGGCAAGCCGCCCCCATCCAGCGCCCCTTTACGGCGAGTGAGATCACGCGCCTTGCGCGCCGCCTCCCGGGCCCGCGCGGCTTCAATCGCTTTGTTGATGATCTTGCGCGCCACGGGCGGATTCTGCTCAAAAAAAGCGCCCAGCCGTTCGTTCAGGAAGGCCTGCACAATACCGGCGATATCGGAGTTCAGTTTGCCCTTGGTCTGGCCTTCAAACTGCGGCTGTGGCAGTTTCACGCTGACCACGGCCACCAGTCCCTCGCGTACATCGTCGCCTGTCAGATTTTCCTTTACGTCTTTGAACAACCCTAGCTGCTGGCCGGCGTAGTTGATGGTGCGCGTCAATGCCGTGCGGAAGCCGGAAAGGTGCGTGCCGCCATCCACGGTGTTGATGTTGTTCGCAAAGCTGAAAACGGTTTCTGAGTAGCCGTCGTTATATTGCAGCGCAATCTCCATCTGCACGCCGTCGCGCTCTGCTTCCATATAGATCGGCTTGTCATGCAGCACGCTCTTGCCCCGGTTCAAATGCTTGATGAATTCAGCAATGCCGCCTGAGTATTTGAACTCCAGCTTCCTGGCTTCACCGGTCTTTGCGTCGGTCTGGCGCTCGTCAGTGAGTGAGATTTCAAGCCCCTTATTCAGAAACGCCAGTTCGCGCAGGCGCTGGGCCAGCGTGTCAAAGTTATATTCCGTGGCGGTGAAAATTTCTTTATCGGGCAAAAAATGTATTTTGGTGCCGCGCTTCTTCGTTGTGCCGGTTTTCTTGAGCTTGGTTTGCGGATCGCCCTTGGAGTAACCCTGCTCCCACACGTGCCCATCGCGCCAGATCTCCAGATCAAACTGATGGCTCAGCGCATTTACGCAGGAAACGCCAACGCCGTGCAGTCCGCCGGACACTTTGTAATTCGAGCTATCAAACTTTCCACCGGCATGCAGCTTGGTGAGCACCACCTGCGCTGCGGGCACTTTCTCGCCATCAATCAACATGTCATCCACAGGGATACCGCGCCCGTCATCGACAACGGTGATGGAATTATCAATGTGAATTGTCACGTCGATCTGCGTGGCAAAACCCGCCAGCGCTTCATCCACAGAGTTGTCCACAACTTCGTACACCAAATGGTGTAATCCCATTTCTCCATTGGAGCCGATATACATGGCGGGCCGCAGCCGCACTGCTTCCATGCCTTCAAGGACTTTGATGTCCTCGGCGGTGTAATTACCATTTCCGTTACCGCCGGACTTCTTGTTCTTATTTTGTTCAGTCATTTGTTTTGCTGTTGCTGCCGCGGATTCTCGAGTGGACAATTCGCACTCCTCATTTATGAGGCAGAGTGCCCCCTGATTCGACCTTTTTCAGCGATGTGACAATCTGGCCCAAGTTACTGAAATTTAATACTTTAGTGGCTTTTATGGCCTGAGCTAATTGTACCATATTGTGAGCTGGGGCATGGACACCAGCTAGAGAAGAAATGTGCGGATTTACGATCCTCTAATTGTACTAATAAATCGTTGAAAACTTAGGGACGAACTGTATACTTCTCTGCGCGTTTCTTTTGACACCCCAAAACGTACCACCAAGTACAAAGAATTTTAAAAAGAAGACAGGAGACCCTCCCCAATGAAAACGCTACTTCGTTCATGCCTGATCGCCCTGATGTTGCTCGGCGGATACGCTGGAGTAAAGGCCAGCACCTTTAACCCTCATCTCCCCCAACTTCCCATGCCGCCAGCTAAGTAACTTTTAAGTTACTAACGGGGGACATAGACAATTGAATTTAAAGACATTAATACAATCTCCGGGTACCTCAAATACGACGCTGCCATTTATAAACCGGTAAATTGTACTTTAGTGTCCACAACATGCTTGCTCCAGGCGTGGCGGGAGTAGTATGCTTCCCGCTCTCTGGAGGCTTAACGTTTTATGCCTATGTCCCTCGCCCAGCTCACCGTTCTCACAGCCAGTCTTTTAATGCAGAGCGCTGTAATGTTTCTCATGATTCGGCGCAACCTGCGTAACGCTTATCCGCTTTTTTTTACCTTTTTAAGTTTGAACACCCTCGCCGTTATTCTCTGCACGGCGGTTTATCACTTTGCGATAGGGCAATATTTTTTCATCTATTGGACGCTGAGCACTGTTGTGATGTTGTTTGGCTTCGGTGTTTTGTATGAGGTTTTTGTCAATCTCCTCAAACCTTACTCAGCCCTGATCGATCTTGGAAAAATGCTCTTTGTCTGGGCCGCGCTTTTTCTTTTACTGGCCGGTTTCCTTACGGCCCTGGTGACCAGCGGCTCTCAAGCCAACAAGATGCGCGTTGCGATTGATCTGTGCGACCGTTGCGTGCATTTAATGACTTGCGGCTCCATGCTCCTGCTCATCCTGTTTGAAAAGCGCCTCAACTTTTCCTGGCGCAATTCAGGGATGTGCATCGCTCTAGGCCTGGGAATGTCATCAGCGATCGATCTGATGGTCTCCTATGGACAAAACCGCTACCCGGCATTGAATTCTGAGCTGGCATTGCTCAATGGCATTGCATTCCTTGGCATACTTGTTTTCTGGGCCTTGCGGTTGATGGGAACCGATTTGGTGCCGGCGACCAGCTCAAGCTCACCGAGCCGCTTGATTCTGCAGCGCTGGAATGAAGCGCTGATTGGCTATCGTTATGGCGACCTGGCATTAGCGCACAATCATATTGAATCTTTCCTGCCTGGCGTTGAGCAGACTGTTGACCGCGTCCTGGCGCGCAAAATGGTCCAGTAAACAGTTGATTCCAAGGTTCAAAAAAACAGGCCGGACAAATTGTCCGGCCTGTTTTATTTCTTTCTAATCTTTCCCGCGCCATCAGATACGCATTGGCATTACGATGTACCGGTAGCGGTACTCACTGTCTGCTGCCTCATCCGGACGCAATTGGCCGGCTGTTTGAGCATCTTTAAACTCAAACCGCACATCTCCGGTCCCTACCACCTTCAAAAACTCCAGCAGATATTGGGAATTGAACCCAATCATCATGGAATCACCGGTATAAGCGGTTTCAATGGAGTCCTCAGATTCGCCGGTTTCCGTATTTGATGACGAAACCTTCAGCTCATTCTTCTCCACGCGCATGCGGATTGCATTGGAGCGTTCATCTGCAAATTGCGCCACACGCTGTATTGCAGAGGAAAGCTCATCACAATGCACGGTAACAAACTTGTTGTTTTCGCGCGGCAACACAGCTTCGTAATTAGGGAATTGTCCCGTCAGTTGGCGGGACGTCAACAGCCGGCCGCCGATCCTGAAGAAGAGCGTGGACTCGTCCTTGGCAAACTCCACGCTCTGCGCATCACTGTTGTTCAACAGTGCGCTCAGTTCAGCCATGGCTTTCTTGGGGACCAGGACTTTCAGTTCACCGCTTACCGGGAGCTTGGTGTTGTTGTGCTCTATGTGCGCCAAACGATGGCCATCCGTAGCCACCATGGTGATGGATTCAGGCTTTAATACCATCAGTGCGCCGTTCAACGTGTAGCGCGACTCCTCATTGGAAATGGAAAAAATGGTCTTAGCAATCAACTGGCGCAGCACCTGGGCCGGAAGTTGCACTGCGGACTCTGCCGGAAACAGGGGCAGCGCAGGAAAATTAGCACGCGCCATACCCACCATTTTGGTGTTGGAGCGCCCGCTGCGAATCTGGACCCAGTGATTTTCCAGCAGTTTGATGCTGATATCGCCATCACCCAGCAGCTTCACATAGTCATACAGTTTGCGCGCGGGGATGGTGCAGGAACCGTCTTTCTTCACCTTGGCTGGGCACGACGTGCGCAGGCTCAGATCCAGGTCCGTTGCAGTAATGGAAAGCTTGTCACTGCCCGCCTCAAAGAGAAAATTGGAAAGGATCGGAATTGTGGTCTTGCGCTCCACCACGCCCTGGGTCGCAGTGAGTTCCTTTAACAGGTCATTTTTGCTGACGCTGATTTCCATCGTCGTTCCCACCTCAGTGCCCACGGAGGAAGGCATAATGTGTCTCCCTAATATTATTGAAACTAACTTATCTCTAAATACAATTCATTACAGCAGTAACAGTAGTTGCCTGCGGAAAAGTGGGAATCCCGTCCAACTTGTTAGTCTACAGCTTCTTCCCAACTTCTGCCGATTGCAATTCTAATCCCTGATGGCGTGCCGGTGGTGCGAATCTTGGCCTTCCTGGCGATTCTGTCTGATTTCTGCACCATTTCCACAATGACTCCACAGGTGATCCTCAGAAAGAACCTGGGCAGAAAGTGGAAAACGTTCCGGGACCAGGACCAGGATCAATTATTCAGCGTCTCCGTCAGCTTGTTCAACAACCGGTTCAGGTCCTTGTCCCCTTGCCGCTGTTCTTCAATCTTGTCCACCGAATGCATGACCGTGGTATGGTGCTTGCCCCCAAACTGCCGGCCGATCTCAGGCAAGGATGCTTCCGTCATCTGCTTCGCCAGATACATGGCGATCTGCCGTGGAAAGACAATAGCCCGTGAATTGCTTTTGGCCTTGATCTCTGTCAACCGCAATCCAAATTGTTCGGCCACAGCTTTTTGAATGGCTTCAATCGTGACTTTGCGGGCCTGTGAATCAATAAAATTCTTCAGCACCTGCTGCGCGGTCATCAGGTTGACTTCAGCGCCTGTGAGCGAGCAATAAGCGATCAGGCGGATCAATGCGCCTTCCAACTCACGCACATTGGTGCGCACATTGGATGCGATATACAGCGCTAAGTCTGTGGAGAGAGTAACCCGCTCCGATTCCGCCTTTTTCTGCAGAATGGCTACCTTGGTTTCCAGGTCAGGCGGTTGAATGTCGGCAATCAAGCCCCATTCGAAGCGTGAGCGCAGGCGGTCTTCGATTTCCGGAAGTTCTTTTGGCGGACGGTCGCTGGCGATCACAATCTGCTTCATGGACTCATGCAGCGCGTTGAAGGTGTGGAAAAACTCTTCCTGCGTGCGTTCCTTCTGTGCCAGGAACTGAATATCATCGATCAGCAGAACATCCACATTGCGGAACTTGTCGCGGAAGCTGATCATTTTGTCATAGCGCAGGGAGTTGATCATCTCGTTGGTGAACTTTTCACTGGAGATGTAGCAGATGGAAGCCTGGGGTGTGCGGCGCTTTACTTCGTGTCCAATGGCCTGCATCAGGTGGGTCTTGCCCATTCCTACCCCGCCATAAAGAAATAGAGGGTTGTAGCTTTTGGAGGGACGCTCCGCCACAGCCTGGGCCGCAGCGTGAGCAAACTGGTTGCCTGCGCCGATGACAAATGCGCCAAAAGTGTACTTGGGGCTGAGTTGGGCTGCGGAGTCCCAATCAAACCTCTGCTGCTTGCCGGAAACCGCGGCTGCGGGGCCGTTGGCGGAGACCGGTCCAAATCCTCCGTCCACGCGTACCGGCGGAGCTGTGGGATCTTCTTCAGCGGTAATAAATTTTACGTCCTGATATTCCGGCGCAAGGGTATCCATTGCTTCCTGTATCAGGTCGCCAAATTTTTCACCGATGTGCCGGAACTCCGCGGTAGGTACCCGAACAAAAATGATGTTTCCATTGGTGTGGCTGAATCGCGTGGGCTTAAGCCAGGTATCGTAGGAATGTCGCGTGATCTTTTTTTCCAGCGCTCCCAGAATTCGGAGCCATGGATTCGCAGTTGCGGTAACGGTCGCAGCGGGTAATGACATTATTTTGGATGTTCCTATTGCGAGCCGGCCAGGGGCCCGTGTTAACTCGAAGAATTTTGATTGCTCTGCAAGGGCGACGCAGAGATTCGACCATTTCTCTGTGCAACAAAAAAATATTGAACTGGTCGGCATACTAGCACGAACATCTCTATGAAATAAATGTGCTGCATCACAAAATTTTTTGCAATGGGCGTTTCATCAATCCGCATGACATTTTTCGTCAGAGCTTTATTTTGTAAATTTGTCGCATCGATAGTGCAAAGTGATTTTATTCTGCTTGCCTTGCAGGCTGGTGCATGACTTTGTCGTTATTTCACTTACGCTATTGGTGCTATCAGACTGGTGCAAATGATCTTCTTACGGCTGAGCACACGCGTTTGTTACGGCCACCAAAATGATGCAATGCCACATCGCGAACTCATTCAGCGGATTAGCATCAGATGTGAAATTAATTTACCAACAACTTGTGAATCTGATCTCTCACGGCGCTCTCAATGATGATTTGATTCCAAGGACTGCCCAAGGAAATGTGACAAGTTGTCCTTAATCTGATTTCCGTCTGGGTAATGATTGCTTCCGGACTTGCGATAGAGACTGATTCGCAGACCGTGTGCCGTCCAGATCAGAATTCTTTTATGAAGATGGTTTATTGCCCGGCTGAAAATTCCCGCCAATTAAAATCCAGGCGGAACTGAGTCACAACTCCAGAAATGTCATAATGTCACAATGACAGTTAGCGCAATCGGGCTCCGTGCACTAATAGCTTGCTCCCAGGGCGTCTGTTCTGCCCTGTTTGCGAACAAGTGGCACGAAAGGGCTGTATTCCTTTATACTTAACGTTTGCCCCGCGCAAACAATCCTGAGTAGGAGCTCCACAGTCCAATGCCGAAGCGCACTTTTCAACCTAACCGTCGCCGCCGTTCCAAAGTGCACGGTTTTCGCACGCGTATGAAAACCAAGAGCGGAAGGGCCGTGCTCTCCCGTCGCCGCGCCAAAGGACGGAAGCGTGTTTCCGTGAAGCCTGGCTTCCGCGAGTAAGCTCCACTTTGCAGATGTCCATTTTGCGAGCCATACCAGCCGTGAGCAACGCGCCAGAAAAGGGTTTACAGCGGTTTCCCAAGACTTCACGGCTGCTGAAGCATGCTGACTTCCAGGCTGTGTACCGGCAGGGCAGGAAGCACTTTTCCGGCAACGTTACCGCATTCTATCGAGAGAGCGGACAGGCCACCGGGCCGCGTGTCGGTTTTGCTGTGGGCAAGGTTCTGGGCGGAGCCGTGGAACGGAACCGCATCAAGCGCCGCATGCGCGCTGTGGTACGCCGCCACCTGAGTGAATTGTCGCGCCCTTTGGATGTGGTGCTGCACCCCAAAAAGAGTGTTTTGCACCTTAAGTTTGTCCAACTGGATGCTGAGGTAGCAAAGGTTCTTGCTGCTGTAGAGAAAGGCAAAGGACGATGAAGGATGTTGCCACACTCGTGCTGAAGCTGTACAAAGCAGTGGTCTCGCCGTTCCTGCCGGTTTCATGCCGCTATGTTCCCAGTTGCTCGGAATATGCTGCGGAGGCTGTTGCCCGCCACGGCTTCATGCATGGTACGGTGCTGGGCCTGTGGCGTCTGCTGCGCTGTAATCCTTTTGTGCGCGGAGGCTATGACCCCGTGCCAAGAAACTAATCGAGATTAATCATTGACTGAATATCGTAATCCGCAAAACGAACCTGGCGCAGACAAACGGATGCTTCTGGCCCTGTTAGCGGTGTTCGTGGTCATCGGCGTGATGCAGTACTTCATGCCCAAGCCACAACCGCAGCCGCAGGCAGAGAAGACACAACCACAACAGCAATCCCAGCCGGCACAACCTGCAGCTACTGCTGCTCCTTCCCGTAGCGCTGTTCAGGCTCCACCCAAGGTTGCGTTGGTGAAAGAGCCCATAAAGTCCGCCACAGCGGAAACAGAAGCTGTCCTGGAAAACGACAAGTATCGCATCACCTTCACCAACCGCGGTGGAGTCGTGAAATCGTGGGTGCTGAAAAATTATAAGGACAATTCCGGCAAACCGCTGGATATGGTCAACCAGCTTACGGTTCCCAATGTGGATTATCCGCTCTCATTTTTCCTGTACGACAAAGAGTTGGAAAAGAAGCTCAATAGTGAGCTGTACAGCGGCGGCGGGAACGGCCCCACAGGCTCCATTACCTACGAATACTCAGACGGCGATGTGAGCGTACGCAAGACATTCCGGCCTGACAAAGAATACACGCTCAGCATTGAAACGGAAGTTACGCGGAACGGGCAAAAGATACAGGCTTACCCGCAGTGGCCCAGCGGGTTAGGCGATCAGGCCCTGCCTGCGTCATTTGCTTCCAGCAAAATTGACTGGCAGCAGGGCAATGCCATTGAACGTAAATCCCCGACTTCGGGCGGCATCGTGA
>DAHUXF010000449.1 GCA_027307295.1 Acidobacteriaceae bacterium | reverse complement strand
CTCGCCCCTTGTAGCGCTGCCCTCTGCATCATGTTTGCATCCCCGGGAGATGGCCTGTGTTGAAATCGCGCTATCATCGTCAACGCCACTGACCGGATTCAAGGATGGCGTGCAACAAGTGACTGTTGTTGAACCTCTGGCGAAAAAGATTGCCGGCAGTGGTTTGCTCATCCCGATGAGAGCACGGGACAAAGACCATTCCAGACCAGCAGCAGTCTCACAAGGGTTGACTGTATGGCTGACAGGTCTTAGTGGCGCTGGCAAAACCACAATCGCCCACCAGGTGCAGGACCAGTTGCGGCTCCGCTGTGCTGTGGAACTGCTCGATGCCGATGTTGTTCGGACTTATTTGTGCAAGGACCTGGGTTATTCCAAGGAAGACCGCGATGAAAACGTCCGGCGTCTCGGTTTTGTGGCGGATCTGCTGACCCAGAAGGGAATGGTTGTTTTGATTACGGCCATTGCTCCCTATCGAGCCATGCGTGATGAGGTGCGAAGGACCATTGACCGATACATGGAGGTTTATGTGAACGCTCCCCTGGCAGTATGCGAGGAGCGCGACGTAAAGGGACTTTACAAGCGGGCGCGGGCCGGTGAAATACGTAGCTTTACTGGCCTTGACGATCCCTATGAAGCGCCTCTTGCTCCAGAGGTCGAATGCCGCACGGACAGGGAAAGCATTGAGGTAAGCGTCTCTAAAGTAGTTGCAGCCATCGAGCAAAAGCTGAGATCGTGATGCCCACCTTTGGCCTGATGCGGAAGCAGGAGAGATGCTGGCCTGCATATCACCCTTCAGCTACCGAGAAGGACCGGAAGTTGACGAACTTAATACTCGACTGGGTTGAAAATATGTCAGAGTAAGCGGCGTAAATTTCGCTGCAAAGCCGCGGTGAACGTCTCCATGGTTTCCAGTTTATAAAAGCCCAGATTAAACCACCAATCCCCCTGGATTTTTCCTTCTGCAATAAAACAGAAGAGGCCAAGTTTATAAGGGCCTTCAGCTCTTGGATCCAGGCGCGCTCCAGTATCTTCCCGGGCAATCGTGAATACTTCGTCCGGTTCATATAACACATCTCTGTTACCCAGATAGTTGAAGCTGACCTCGCCTTCCTCCTGAAGCGGTATTTTCGGGCTCATTGCTTTCCGATTATGAATAAACCGCAATATTCCGTATCCAATTCCGTGATTGGGGATTGCCTCCGTCTGGCTGCGTACCAGGGCTACTCCGGCTTCAGGTTTGATGCCTGCCGGTATTTCAATAACCAGCGGATAAGGCCCGGCAAAAAAACCGACAGCCCCAGATAAGTCCATCCTCAACCACTGACTCTCACGGCCATGGCCAATCATTGTTACAACCACGAATTGCCGCTTTTGCCATTCCATCATGGAAACTGAGAGGGCCCAAAGCAAAAGGACGTCGATGCTGGTCTGGTACTTTTTGTGTGCTTGCATCATCAAAGCTGCCGACTCTTCCTTGCTGAGTTGTATCTGCAGCCGGTGTGCCGTAGCGACCAGATTCTTGCCATTCGGGAAATCAACGGGAACATCGACGGGCCGTCGCGGCGCCCAGTAGGACTGCTCCGCCATCGCTTGAGCCAGGGCCGGCTGGCTATGCACACGAAGGACCCATTCGAGAAATGACCCGGTCTTTTTACGGTCTTCCATCTGGCCAGGTGTGCCAAGCCGGCTGTAGAGCCGCGACAAATCTTTGTACAGGATTTGTGTAGAAAGCCCGTCCGAAACAAGATGATGTACCACAATGAAGAACCGGGTGCCTTGCTCTCCCAGATAAAAAACCGCAAAACGCACCAGCGTCCCTTCACCGAATTTGAAGCTTGAGTTCAACTGATTGCCTATTCGCATCAGTTCTTTTAGTTGGTTGGCATGGTCCAGTTGCGAGAGGTCAAAAGTGGAAAACAAGTCTGCTCCAGGTTCGGCCAGATACTGCACCCACTCTCCATCCAGCCGGCGAAATTGAAGCAGGAGTGAGGGATGCTGACTCAGCAGTTGTTTTGCGACGAGCCGCATGTTCTCGGAGTTGACTGTGCCAGACACCTTGAGCAACATGGCTATGTTCCAGAGGGAAGGATTGACAGTATTGCGATCAAAAAACGACCGCTGACTGGGAACTGTAGGCCACCAGTTTCTGGATTCGCTAACGACCTCGGCTACGTCAGGCTGCAACTGTCGGACGACTTTTGCCAGATCGGCAATTACCTGATGGCGAAAAATATCGCGGCCACTGAGATGGAGTCCCTGTTTTCTGGCTCGGGCTGCTACCGAAATCGCAAGAAGAGAATTACCGCCGATTTTAAAAAAATTATCGTGAATCCCGACCTTGCTTACCCCCAGAACCTTGCTCCAGATTTCTGCGAGTGTCTTCTCGACTGGGGTGAGCGTAGCGCGATCATGTGAGCCGGAACCATGCGCGGATTCTTCTAAGACGTTGGCCTGCTCGGCTGCTTTCCTGATCTGTTCTATACTGCCATCAGGCAAATTGTGGACCAACTCTCCTGTACGATAAAGACATCCGGGGCCAAACGGGTTATCAATCAGTTCTGGATTTTGTATGTTATGAGCGCCCATCGGCACGTTTTCTGCCACGAGATAAAGCTCTCCCGCGGCCCCCGGGGGCACTGGTTGAAGATAGCGATCCAAAATATAGGCCCGGCCGGTTGTTGATGCGGGAGCGGCGTCTGCGCCATCAGAGCTGATAACAGGGACTTGGGTGTTTTCCAGGAAGGGGAAAATTACCGATTGGTTCCATTCGTCCAGAACCAGCTTCCTTTCCTGCTCCGCCAAAATACTTAACTGGAATACCGGACAGGCAGCATCATCACTGATGCCAGTCAACAAAGTTATGTAGCAGTTTGCCATTCTCGCAATTGTTGCCTGCTCGAAGAGTTGGGAATTAAAAATGAAC
>DAHUXF010000448.1 GCA_027307295.1 Acidobacteriaceae bacterium | reverse complement strand
CATCAGGAGAATTGCCTGAAGTGCTTCGTAGTGCTTGATGCTCGGTAGCGGTTTGATGCATGATCGTGGAAATTACAAATCTGAAATTGCAGAATCACAAATTTCAAATTACCCGATTGCCAATCTCTGGTCCTACGTCACTGCAAGCTTTTTAAATAGGTCACAATCTGCCAACGCTGTTGCTCCGGCAGCCGGGACCATGAAGGCATTCCATTTTTCATGCTGCCATTCTTGAGCAGCCATTCCAGCTCTCCCGGAGTGGCTGCGTGAATGCGCTCTGAATGCAGGTTCGGACGGTTGTTCAGTCCCAGGGCATCATTACCATGGCATGACGCGCAATTCTGGTGGAACAGCTTGGTCCCCGCCGCCACGGCCAGCGAGTCATTGGCGAAGGGGTTCTGCCGGTTGCGGTCTTTTTCCGGCACCCTGGTCATCCACAATCCATCGCCAGCTGCGGCAAACAGCAAGGTTGCTGAAACCAGCAGGCCCGCAATCGAGGGCAATAGTTTTTTCAGTTTCATGGTTACATTTTCCTCAGCCGCGAGGCAAACTGATCAATCTCATACGAAACGCCGAACCGTAAAAGAAAGCCATGGCTGTTGCTGTTGAGGCCCGCGCCCGGTGAGACCGTGAAGACCGGCCCGCTGGGTACATGAAAAGAAGTAATCGGCGCGAGGTAATGAGAGGTGTCATGCAAGCCAAAACTGTACCTGTCGCCCAGGCCGCCGTAGAGCTCTGCGCCCATGGCGAAGTTCTCCCGGCAGAAGCGGCATGAATTAGGACTTGCCACCAGTGACAATGGACGGCTCACGCCGACAGCGTAGCCAAATTCCCACGGAGCGCCGCGCAGGTTTTTCTCAGCAATGATATTTTCTGAGATGTTCCAGCCACGGACATTGCTTCCCAGAATCAGCTTGAGTTCAGCTTCGCGTTTCTTCTCGCTGCGATCGTTGCGGGTCACGAAATCAGCGTTGCTATCATGCCCGACAACCTCAAGCAACGCCTTGTCCGCACTGTTGATGTTCTCAAACTCCGCATACAGCACCGGATTGATCCAATGCTCCCGCAGCAACGGACGAAAACGGTTCTCCAGGCGGAAGCCGGTGAACAAGCTGCTTTCATTGGCGGTGGTCTGTGAATCCAGATAAAGTTCTGAGGTCCACCAGGTTTTTACACCATATTCCAGCTCCACCGCGTTTCCCCAGAATGCGTTGCCGGCCTGCGGGAACCCGGTCACGGACCTGGCGGCAAACTCCAGGGTGCCGGGTTCCTCCATGTGGTGTGAATAGGTGACAAAGTATTCTGGCTGCGCCTGGCAACGCACAGGCCAAAGCAATAAACTGGCCGCACAGACCAGCACAGCAGCGGAGAAATTCGGGGCAAGGCGGAACACAGGCGCCTGAACTCCCAATGATCTTTAAGTCATTTTGAAAATGAAATTGAATTTCAATTTCAAAATCGAATCTAGCCTACCACGAGCCTGATTTTCAGGTCAACCGAGCCGCCAACGATCGCCAAAGATCATGGACAGCGTTCAGCAAGCGCTTTTCTCCGCGATCAACCCCGCGAAGATTGATCGCCGAGGACGCCGAAGAAGTGAAGTGAAGAATTTAAACAGCAACAATGTGCGATAGACATCCTCCCACCACAGCCAAGGTGACCGCCCTACGCGAGGGGTTGCCTGCTTCCGGCAGTAATTCTGAGGTGCGAGAGCGTATTCACGAAGTGCGACATAGTGTTCACATACTGTTTACACCTTTATGACATGGCTGGTTAAGGGCTGCGTTTTAATCGAAGCAGTTCTTCATGAAAATCAGAAACGGGAGAAAACATAGAATGAAACGGCAGATTTCGATACTGGCAGGCATTGTCCTTCTTTGCGCTACATTCGGCCTTAATCTGGCGCATGCGGCAGCGGGAGGCCTTGATCCGGCCTTTGGACGGGGCGGAAAAGTCCTCAGTGACTTTGGATCTCCCATTCTTGTTGCAGCCGGCGCGCTGCAATCTGACGGCAAAATCTTAGTGGTGATTTCCAACAATCAGTCGAATTTTGCGGTGGTGCGTTATCTGCCCAACGGCAGCCTTGACACAACCTTTGGCACGAGTGGGTTTACGCAGACAACATTTACGAACCTCTTTAATGTCCCCGCCTCAGTGGCGCTCCAATCGGACGGCAAGATCGTGGTTGCCGGAACGGCCACCAGCAACGAAATCAACTATGAACTGGCGGTGGCCCGCTTCAACAGCGATGGCAGTCTGGATAACTCATTTGGAATAGGTGGCCGTGCGACAACAAGCCTTCCTGGCCTCCTGACCGGCGGCGTGGCTTTGATCCAGCCTGACGGCAGAATACTGGTTGCAGCTTCTGCCTTGATCAATCCCAGAAGTGCCCCGGAACTTGCGATGGCCCGTTATAACTCCAACGGAAGCCTGGACGGGACTTTTGCGCAGCATGGAACGATGGTGCAGGTGAGCGCCGCCAATGCGCCCACCACATTGGCCATGGATTCGGCCAGTAATATTTTGATTGGCGCAGGCACCGCAGCGGTGCAGTTTAACTCCAGCGGCATTGCCGCGTCTCAGCTTGCTCCTTCTGCCATCACCACCACGTCTCTTGGCGGACCGGCCACATTCCAGGCAGACGCAAAATATGTTGTAGCTAAACTGGTGCTTGAGGGCTCATTCCGCCTTCGCGATCTTGACACTCAAGTGGTCCGGTTTACCCGCACTGGCAGCCTCGATTCCACTTTCAACAGTCCGATTTTCGATTTCAGCGGTGAAGGCGGCAGCAGCCGTGGCGATATTACCAGCGCCATTGCTATTCAACCGAATGGGCAGATCGTGCTCGGCGCAAGCCACTACGACTCCGCTTTTTCCAATGAGCTCTTTGCTCTGGGCCGGCTCAACCCCAATGGCAGTCTCGAT
>DAHUXF010000447.1 GCA_027307295.1 Acidobacteriaceae bacterium | reverse complement strand
CGGAGGCCCGCTGATGTATTACGATCTGCCAAGTGACCAAGCGCGCGCAAAACCACTTCTTCAGCGGTTCATGCGGGAGAACTTGGCCGTGGAGGTGAACATCGCCACGAGCCGGCGGCGTCCGCAACCAATCCGGAACCTGACGGCCGTAAAGTCGGGCACTCAACCACAAGTCACGCTTTCTTGGACTGGTCCACAGAGCATGAGCGGAGTCGTTGGCTTCAATGTGTACCAGAACAACGAGAATAACCGGGTGCAGAACGTCGCCAATCCGCTGACACTTTTTGCGATCATTGCGCTTGCGGCAACGGGATCGAAGGTTGCCTTTTTCGTGTCTGCGTACACGGCGCTTCTCGAAAGCATCAAGACTCAGGTTATCGTTCAGACGTAGGAGAGAGGTTTAGATGAGCAAACCGACCATGCAGCTTGCGCGCAAATTTGTCATACGCCCGTGCGGCCATTTTGATGGAATTGAAATACCCAAGAAAGAACTTTTTCCCATTGGAATTGATCGCGGCTGCCCACTTTCCGTAAGCCTTATACCAAGAGACTCCCTTGAATCCGCTCGTGTTATTCGACTGCTTTCCGCGATTCCGTCCATTCTGTTTGTGGCTCGCCTTGCGAAGATTTCGTTTTCTATTGTCAAGCGTATCAAGATTTTTGTGGTCTGCCTCTTGTCTGGCGTGACAAGCAATAATGACTCTGGCCATATAGACAAGACCTTTTCTACCTCTTCTCACAGCACTGTAAGTCTTTCTCCGGGGATCATACAGTGCTGTCCAATTCCATCGGTCGAGCCACTCAAAATCAGTGGCATCAACGATGGCGTTTTGGCCTTGCGTAAGGGGAATCAGTCTGTAGGATGGGTCTCGCGGCTGGTGAACTTCGTGTCGCGTAACACGTTGTTTGGGCATCGTTCCTCCGTGAAAGGATCGTTGCTACCAGCCGCATTCTACCACACAGCATTTCTTGTTGGGTTTCTCTTGGTGTCGCAAACCGCTCGCGCGCAAATTGCTACCGTATCGGGAAATCTCAGGGATTTGGGAGTAAATAATGCGACCTCCCAAAATACCTACGTCCTTTTTACGCTGCAGAACTTCAAAGGTATTCCGCGGGTTGTGGGAACGAACTCAATCGTCAGTCAGATTAGCCCGCCGTTTAAGCCGGACGGAAGTGGCAATATCAGCGGGTCCATTCAGGAAAACAACTCGATCACGCCGGCCAACACCTTCTATCAGGTGTGCGTGTTCTTCCAGGGAAACCGTTTTCAGTGCAACAACTTCATCATCAATTCAAATTTCAATCTGAATACCGCGGTGCCGATCACTCAATCGACCTTGCCGCTGCCGCCTTCAATGGTAGGTCTCATAGCGAATATTCCGGCAACCTGCACGGTTGGAATGGTGTACTTCGCAACGGATGCCACGCCAGGACAGAACCTCTATTTCTGTACGGCAACGAATGTGTGGACACCTCAACCGCCAGGGCCTACCGGGCCGCAAGGACCAATCGGTCCACAGGGACCTCCTGGCGCTGGCGGGAGCGGGCCCACACTCCAAACCAATAACTCCACGAACACGAGCCAAACGCTCTTGAATTTGAAAAATGGAACGAACGTCACGATGACTTCAGATGGAATCGGTGGCGTGACAGTCAATTCGGCGACGACCCCGCCGTGCATCAGTAATCCGAATACCCTTCAGTACAACAATGCCGGAGCTTTTGCCTGCGCGAACGGGCTCACAACGCCGGACGGCGGAAACAGTGTTGATATTAAGGGTCCTATCCCGTGGATTGATGCGACGACTTATGGTGTTCGCGCTCTCACCATCCAGCCAAATACAATCACGGTGACGTCGCCTGGATCTAGTCCAACCGTATCCACAACAGGAGTCTCCGATTTTCAAAAAAATGATGGGATTGTCATTCCGCAGGCTGGTCCTGCTACAGCGCAATCAACCCCATCGGGTCCGACCGTAACTCCGATCAGTGCGACCGGAGCGGTGTCGATCAGTTACAAATGCGTGGCGGTTGACGCGCACTGGGGCCTGACGGCAGCCAGTGCCGCGGGCACGACTACAACGGCGCCAATCGTTTTCGGAGTTCCAGCAGTCGGAATTACGTCGATTGCCAGAGCGACAAATGTTGTGACGGTGACAGCCAGTTCGACGATGGCTTTCAACACGGGTACTTTTCACGCGGTGATAGCCAATGTCACCGGAGGTGCTACGCAATTTTCCGGTCTGCAGCTCGTGACGGTAACGAGTGGAACGACGCTGACCTATAACCAGACTGGACCAAACGAATCGGGGACGACAAGCTCGGCTTCCTACATTCTTTTTGAGAATGCTTTCATCCTGACTACGGTTCAAGCAACCGCTGGCAGCAATCAACTCGTGCTGACGACGGACGTAAATCACAACATCCCATTCGTTAGTAGTGGAACTAGACCGACTCGAATTTTCTTGGATGGCATCGACTTTTCAGGTGCAACGCCACGCGCGTACGCGAACGGACCAACGGTCGTGACTGCAGTCACGGCCAACACAATCACCGTCAACACGCCGTACACTTCACCGACAACCACTACTGGCGCGGCTAACGCGAACTTCGCCACTTCTGCCGTAGCGCAGATGACGGCAATGGTATATCCAGTGATCGACGTGGCTTGCCCTGCGATCACTGGAACCACGAAGTACTACGCCGTTTACGCCAACTATGGTTCAGGCTATGTACCTATTGGGTTCACCACTTGGCTGACGAACATATTTGAAGACTATGGGCCAGCATTTACAAAAGCGGGCTTCATACCTCCACCGGAGATGAATCTTCCTGCCGCAGCACCAGGCGCTGCCCAGAATCAAGTGTTTAGTGGACAGATTTCTTCGATTGTAGGTTCCACGCTGACCTTAACCAGCAATGTGCCGACCGCCG
>DAHUXF010000446.1 GCA_027307295.1 Acidobacteriaceae bacterium | reverse complement strand
TCACAGCCACGCAATGCTCAAAATGGGCGCTGTAGCTGCCGTCTACCGTGACTGCGGTCCACTTGTCCTCCAGGACGCGCGCCCCTGGCTTGCCGAGATTGACCATAGGCTCAATGGCCAGGACCATGCCTTCGCGCAAACGCGTGCCATGTCCGCGCGTGCCAAAGTTCGGCACCTGCGGATCTTCATGCAGCCGTGTGCCAATGCCGTGCCCTACAAAATCCCGCACCACGCTGAAGCCGTTGGCCTCAACATATTCCTGCACTGCCGCGCCCACATCGCCTACCGTCTTGCCCAGCCGGACCTCAGCGATGGCTTTCTTCAATGATGTCTCCGTCACGTCAAGCAACTTCTGCAACTCCGGCGCCAGCGATTTCCCTACAGGCACAGTGATGGCTGAATCGCCGTAATAACCATCCAGCACCACGCCGCAGTCAATGGAAACAATGTCGCCTTCTTTTAAGATCCGCTTTTCAGAAGGAATGCCGTGAATGATCTCATTGTTCACCGAGGTGCAGAGCACGCACGGATAATCGTAATATCCCTTAAATGCCGGCTTGGCCCCCAGTTCGCGAATCTTTTCTTCCGCAGCGTGCTCCAGGTCCATGGTTGAAACTCCAGGCGCCACCAGCGCCTTCACCGCATGCAATACCTGGCGCACAATTTGTCCGCTGCGCCGCATTTTGTCCAGCTCGGCCTGTGACTTACAATTAATCATTCCGTTCCTGTTGCGGCCGCGCTCCCTTCAATCGCGCGGAATATCTCCGTCATTACCTGCTGCACCGGAAGATCACCCTGAATCCGGCGCAACCTTCCCCTGGCGCGATAATACTCAGCCAAGGGTAAAGTCTGGCGTTCATAACTTTTCAAACGCTCAGAAATAACTTCTTCCTTGTCGTCTTTGCGCTGAACCAGGGGCGCACCGCAGACATCGCAAACGCCTTCTTTTTTGGGCGGCTGGAAGTGGATGTTGTATATCTGGCCGTCAACAGGACAAGTACGGCGACCTGTAAGACGTTGCAGTAATTGATTATAGCCAACTTCCACGTTTACCACAACCGGCGGCCTTTCCCGCCGCTGCGCCAAGTCCCTGTCCAGCCACTCCGCCTGCGCCGTCGTCCTGGGAAACCCGTCGAGAATCACTCCTCGAGCACAATCAGGCCGCGCTAAACGGTCCGCAACCATGCCATTTACCAAATCATCGGACACCAGGTCTCCGCGCTCCATCACCGCTTTAGCTTTCCTGCCCAGTTCCGTGCCTTCCGCCACGTTCTCCCGCAAAATGTCCCCGGTGGAGACGTGGGGAATGCCGTAATGTTCAGCAATCAACCTGGCCTGTGTGCCCTTGCCTGCTCCGGGAGCGCCGAGAAGAACGATGGTACCCACATGGCTGGCAGCATTTGCGGTCATAGGATCATCTGGATGCAGCCCCGTTCCGCAGCATCGCTAGTTCCATGTCCTCCTGCCGCGAATACGTCCGCTCCGCGAAGTAAAGCCTTCGTAATGCCGCATCACCAGCTGCGACTCAATCTGGTTCACCGTATCCATGGCTACTCCCACCACAATCAGCAGTGAAGTGCCGCCAAAGTAAAAGTTCACGCCCAGTCCATGCAGCACCCAAGTGGGCAGGTTCGCAAATACTTTCGGACCCAGCCAGGGAATATGGTCCAGATGCAGGCCGGCAATCATCCATTCCGGAATCAGCGAGATCATGATCAAATAAAGACCGCCGACCAGTGTTACCCGCGTCAGCACATCGTTGATGTAATCGCGCGTCCGGTGCCCAGGACGGATGCCGGGGATAAATCCGCCGTACTTCCGCATATTGTCCGCCACGTCGGACGGATTGAACACGATGGAAACGTAGAAGTAGGCAAAGAAGATGATGCCCACGACGTACAGAACGGTATAGAGCGGCTCGCCCCACCGGAGCTGCTCCAGGATGCCGCCAAAATAACGGTTCAGCGCTCCACCCGGCTTAAATGCATTGGACAGCGTGAGGAACTGCGGAATGCTCAACAGCGACGAAGCGAAGATCACCGGGATCACGCCCGCCATGTTCACCCGCAGCGGCAGGTAGGTCTGGCCGCCCTCGGTCATGCGCCTGCCGATCACGCGCTTGGCGTACTGCACCGGGATGCGCCGTTCTGATCGCTCCATGAATACAATGAACGCCACCACCACCACCATCACCGCTACAAGAATGACGAGGATAGGAATGGTAAAGCTGCCCCATGCCTGGTTCTTCGCCTTGTCGATGAGGTCGGCGACGCCGCGCGGCAGTCCTACAACGATGCCGGCGAAGATCAGCAGCGACATGCCGTTGCCGATGCCGCGCTCGGTGACCTGCTCGCCCAGCCACATAATGAAAATACTGCCTGTGGTGAGCGTAATAATCGTCATCAGGACAAACTTGGTGCCTGGATCGGTGACAAACTTCTGCGCTTCCAGCGTAAAGGCAATGCCCATGCTCTGAAGGATGGACAACACCAGCGTCAGATAGCGCGTCCACTGGGTGATCTTGCGTCGGCCGAGTTCGCCTTCTTTTTGCAGGCGCTCGAGATACGGCCAGACCACCTGCATCAATTGCAGAATGATGGAGGCCGTGATGTACGGCATGATGCCCAGCGCGAAAATCGTCAGCCGGCGGAAATTGCCGCCGCTGAACAGATCATAAAACCCCAGCAGGCCGCCGCTCTGCTGCTCAAAGGCCTTCTGCAGCGCGTCAATATTGATGCCCGGCGTGGGAATGTGGGAACCCAGGCGGTACACCGCCAGCATGGCCAGCGTAAACAGTACGCGCTTGCGCAGGTCCGGAACTCGGAAGATATTCGCCAGTTTCTCGAACATTTTAGGTCTTCTTCTTTGACTTCAGTTTTGCCGGTTTAGCTTGACCCTTGGCTTTGGGCTCGTCTTTAGCGGCTGACGTTGCCGCCGCCAGCAT
>DAHUXF010000445.1 GCA_027307295.1 Acidobacteriaceae bacterium | reverse complement strand
TGGCTGAAGAAGACGTTGATCCGCTTCCATGCCGGTGGCGGTGTGAAGAAAGACATCGATAACATGCAGTACCTGGCGCAGAACATGCTTGGCCGGACGTTTTGTCCTCTGGGCGACGCGGCAGCAATCCCAACCATGTCCATCGTAGACAAATGGCGCAGCGAGTTTGAAGCGCATCTTGAAGGCCGGCCCTGCCCGTTTGATCCAGCGGCCCGGATTACGGAACTGCCGGTGGTGGGAGCACATTAACGTGAGTACATTACACAAAACACCAAATCCCTACATTGCCGACAACGAATTTTTGCTGGGACTGCTGCGTGAAAGCCGTGAAAAATTTCTGCGCAGCTTTGCCAACGTGCCCGACCATATAAGCCGCGTGCGCCCGGCGCAGGACCGCTGGTCCGTGCTGGAGATCGTGGAGCATCTTACAATGGCCGAGACCATCATGCTGGGTCTGGTGACCACACAACGCAGGCCGAAATCAGCCGCCACGCCCGACCGCGCGGAGTATTTCCTGCTAAATATTGCGTCCGCCAACCGCAAAGTGGATTCCCCTGAAAGCGCTAAGCCCACGGGACGCTTTGCCAATCTTGCGGAAGCAGCGGCCCAATTCAGAAAGTCGCGCGAGAGTGTCATCGGATTCATTGAGCAAAATACGGAAGACCTACGGGCCACGGAAGTTTCACATCCCCATACAGGGGTGGGTGTGGTAAGTACGTACGAAATGGTTGTCATTATGGCCAAGCACGCTGAGCGTCACGTGCCGCAGATAGAACAAGCAAGAGCTACGGTGGCCCATGCAGCCGCCGCGAAGAACCAGAGCTAACATAAAGTTCCTGAAACCGCTGGGCAGTTTGGAAACATTAGATAATCATGGCCGAAGTCAAGAATGTAACAATCACCGTCGATGGCAAGAAGGTCACCGCACCCGCAGGCACACTGCTGATTGAAGCCTGCAAAGCGGTGGGCATTGAAGTTCCCTCTTTTTGCTATTACCCCGGACTCTCGCTCCAGGCCGCCTGCCGCATGTGTCTGGTGCGCATTGAGAAGATGCCCAAACTACAGACTGCGTGCACCGTTCCCATTACGGATGGCATGGTCGTGGCCACCGATACGGATGAAGTCCGCCAGGCGCGCAAGTCGATGATCGAACTGCTTCTCGGCAATCATCCGCTGGACTGCCCGGTGTGCGACGCAGGCGGCGAATGCGAATTGCAGGACATGACGTTCAAGTACGGGGCCGCCGAATCGCGATACATGGAAGGCAAACTGCACAAGGAAGAACAGCAGTGGTCGCCGGTGGTGTTCTTTGACCGTCCGCGCTGCATTCTCTGCTACCGCTGCGTGCGCGTCTGCGGAGAAGCCATGGATGTTTCCGCTCTTGGCGTTCAACTCCGCGGCTCCAGTTCCGTGATCGCTCCGAATGAAGGCGACCATCTGGATTGTGAAGAGTGCGGCATGTGCATTGATATATGCCCGGTCGGCGCGCTTACCTCCGGGGCCTATCGCTATAAGACACGCCCGTGGGAGATGAAGCACGTTGGCACCATCTGTACGCATTGCGGCGATGGCTGCAAGACAACGCTGGGCGTTCGCCGGTCAGATACCGGCATGGACATTGTGCGCGGCGATAACCGCGACAAGAACGGCATCAACGGCGACTTTCTCTGCATCAAGGGCCGTTACGCCTTCGATTATTTTGATCATAAGGACCGCCTGCGCCAACCCCTGATTCGCAAAAATGGCAAGCTCACCCCGGCTACCTGGGAAGAAGCCATTGCGCATGTTGGCCAGCGGCTGCGTGAGGTTCGCGACGCCAAAGGCGGACAGTCCATTGGCGTGATCGGCTCCAACCGCACCACCAACGAAGAAAATTATCTGCTGCAGAAGTTCGCTCGCACCGTTCTGGGCACCAACAACATTGACCATCACCGCACCGCGGATTTCGCCGGATTTGCCCGCGCCATTGCCGGCAAGCAAAACGCCACTGCCACTATGCGTGAGGTGGCCGGTGCTCCAGCCATCCTGCTGATCGGCAATGATCCCACGGAGCGCCATCCGCTGTTGGCCTGGAACATCCGCAACAATGTCCGCCTGAACAGCGCCAAGCTATACCTGGTCAATTCACAGCCGATCAAACTGCGCCGCCAGGCTGCGCGTTTCGTGCAGATTCCAGAAGGCCGCGAAAGCAAGCTGGTTGCCTTCCTCAATGGCGATGACGCCGCTGCCGGATCGCTCACTGGAGCCAGCTCTTCCAATGACGCGCTGAAACAGCTGCGCGATGAACTGAAAGCCCAGAAAAACCTCATTATCATTTTCGGCTCGGAACTGCAGGGTGCTGACATCGCGGCCCTGGTGAAATTCGGCTCCGCGTCGGCGGCAAAGTTCATCTGCCTGGGTGATTACGCCAATTCCCGCGGTGCGGCGGATATGGGCCTGTATCCTGACCTGCTTCCGGGCTACGTCAACATCAATGGTCCGCACGTGTATAACGAGGAGTGGGGCGTCATCTCCAAGCACAAAGGGCTGTCTCTGCCGGAGATGATGCAGGCCGCCAAAGCCGGCAAACTCGCAGCGCTGTACGTGGTCGGCTCCAATCCTGTGGTTGATTACAACTTTGATCCGGCAGCTCTGCAAAGTACGTTTGTAGTAGTCCAGGAATTGTTTCTGACAGAAACCGCGATGCTGGCGGAAGTGGTGCTGCCAGCGGCTTCTGCCTATGAAAAAGGCGGGACCTTCACCAATACCTGCGGCGATCTGCAATTGCTGAAAAAGGCCGGCGACATCTCCGGCATCAAGAGCGATTTTGAAATTCTGGTGCGCGTCGCGGAACGTATGGAAGCGGAGATCCGCAAGCTGGTTCCCTTCGGCAGCGGTGTTCGTGCCGATATGGGGCAGACGCGCGGAGCGCAATCCGGCGAAGCCGACCGCCATTCCGTGTGGCT
>DAHUXF010000444.1 GCA_027307295.1 Acidobacteriaceae bacterium | reverse complement strand
GCGCGGACCTGAATGAGATTGCGCTGCTGACCGCACCTTCGGCCCTGGCCTTTTCACGGCAGGGGCAGGCGCTGATGCAGGCGATCGACCACTTTCCCGTTCCGGTGATAGCCGCGATTCGCGGCTACTGCATGGGCGGCGGTATGGACCTGGCGCTGGCCTGCGACTATCGCATTGCCGCACCCGGCGCAGTCTTCGGGCATCGTGGCGCGAGCCTGGGCGTGATGACCGGATGGGGCGGCACGCAGCGCTTGCCCCGGTTAATCGGAAAAGCGCGGGCCTTGCAGATGTTTCTGCTGGCAGAGATGGTCCCGGCGGAAGAAGCGCTAAGGATCGGACTGGTGGATAAAATTGAGCCGGACCCGGTGGCGGCAGCGCATGTTGTTTTAGGAAGCCGCCGGTAATTCGGTAGCAGATAGAGTCTGCTGCTGATGCACCGTGCTGCGTCCCGGCGTGGATAGCTTCCTGCACCTATCTACGGTTGCTGTTTGCGCGGTCTTCTTCCCGTCATTTACTCTAACTGGTTTGCTTACTCCTATGGCTGATCTGATACCCAAGCTTCCCAGCAAAATCGACCCCACCTCCACCCGCTTTGAAAAGAACATGCGTGCCATGGCGGACCTGGTGGCCACCATCCGCAATGAAGAAGAGCAGATCCGGCAAGGCGGCGGAGAGAAGGCAATTGAGTCACAGCACGCCAAAAAGCGGTTGACGGCCCGTGAACGCATCAACCTGCTGATTGATCGTGACACGGAGTTCTTTGAACTCGGCCTGTATGCGGCGTATGAAATGTATGAAGAATGGGGCGGCGCGCCCTCCGCCGGCGTGGTCACAGGCCTGGGACGCGTGCAGGGCCGGCTCTTTATGCTCATCGTGAATGATGCCACGGTCAAGGCCGGAGCGTTTTTCCCCATGACGGCCAAGAAGGTGATCCGGGCGCAGAACATCGCCATTGAGAACCATATTCCCACCATCTATCTGGTGGATTCCGCCGGGGTGTTTCTGCCTTTGCAGGAAGACGTATTTCCGGATACCGATGACTTTGGCCGGGTTTTTCGCAACAACGCAGTGATGTCCGCCATGGGCATTCCGCAGATCACGGCCATCATGGGGATGTGCGTGGCTGGCGGGGCGTATTTGCCGGTGATGTGTGACACCATACTGATGACCGAAGGCAGCGGGCTCTTTCTGGCCGGACCGGCGCTGGTGCAGGCGGCGATCGGAGCCAAATATTCGGCGGAAGAGCTGGGTGGCGCGCAGATGCATGCGCAGATCGCCGGCACCGTTGACTATCGCGAACCCAACGACCATATATGTCTTGAACGGCTTCGCTCAGTGGTGAGCAAGCTGGGGCACAAGCCTGGCGCGCCTTTCAGCCGCATCAAGGCAGAGCCGCCGGCCTATGCGGCAGAAGAGATCTACGGCATCTTTGAGTCTGATGGCATGCGCCCGTATGACATCAAGGAAATCATCGCCCGCATTGTTGACGGCGCGAAGTTTGATGAGTACAAGGCGGAGTATGGCAAGACGGTGGTCTGCGGGCTGGCGCGCATTGGAGGCTTTGCCGTGGGGATTGTGGCCAACCAGGCATCGCCTGCGCAGCAGACGGACCCGCACTCCGGCGCGAAGCGCGTGGAATTTGGCCGCGTCATCTATACCGAGAGTGCAGACAAGGCTGCACGTTTCATCATGGATTGCAACCAGAACCTGGTGCCTCTGGTCTTTCTCCATGATGTGAACGGTTTTATGGTGGGACGCGATGCCGAGTGGAGCGGCATCATCAAAGCCGGAGCCAAGATGGTGAACGCCGTCTCCAACAGTGTGGTGCCTAAAATCGCTGTGATTTGCGGCGGCAGCTTCGGAGCGGGCCACTACGCCATGTGCGGCAAGGCCTACGATCCGCGCTTCATGTTCGCCTGGCCCACCGCCCGCTATGCGGTGATGAGCGGAGACTCGGCGGCGGGGACGCTGGTGGAAATCAAGATCAAGCAACTGGAGCGTGGAGGCAAGAAGCTGAGCGAGCAGGACCGCCAGGAGTTGTTCAACGCCACAAAAGCCACCTATGACCACCAGACCGATCCGCGCTACGGAGCAGCCAGGCTGTGGATCGACAAAATTATTGACCCCATGGAGACCCGGCAGACGCTCATCACGGCCCTGGAGGCGGCGGCGATGAATCCGGAGGTGAAGGAGTTTAAGGTGGGAGTGTTGCAAACGTAAAACCTACCACGGGGACACGCAGAAGAAATGATCACCGCGGAGGCGCGGAGACGCGGAGGAAAGAGATTGTGATTCATGCTGATCAAAATGGAGGCGTCGGGGCACAAAGGAAACTGATCCATGAAGCGCTGACGGAGCAAATTATTGGTGCAGCCATGGAAGTACATAGGGCCTTAGGACCTGGACTCCTGGAATCAGTGTACGAAGAGTGTCTTTGCCATGAACTGCATCTGCGTGGTCTGCACTTTCAGCGACAAGTTTCTGTACCTGTTATCTATAAAGGAGTGTCCCTCGACTGTGGTTACAGGCTGGATTTAATTATTAAGGATGCTGTAATCCTCGAACTGAAGTGTGTTGAACGTGTCCTTGCCATTCACGAAGCCCAGTTGCTTACGTATTTAAAGTTGCTGGACAAGCAGGTTGGATTCATCATTAATTTCAATGTGCCTGTTTTGAGGCAGGGAATTGTAAGGAAGGTTTTTGACTCCGCGTCTCCGCGCCTCCGCGGTGAATAAGGTTTTGGATTTCTATGTCGAATGAGATCAAGATCATCGAATGTCCCCGCGATGCCTGGCAGGGACTCAAGGGCCAGATTCCCACTGCCATCAAGGTCGAGTATCTGCGCACGCTGATGGATGCCGGGTTCAAGCATATTGACGCCGTATCGTTTGTTTCGCCCAAGGCCATACCGCAAATGGCCGACTCAGAAGATGTTCTCAAGCAGCTTG
>DAHUXF010000443.1 GCA_027307295.1 Acidobacteriaceae bacterium | reverse complement strand
CTCCACTGCTTCCATCCTCATATAAGCGCGGCAAAGGTCTTCACCATAAGTGACGACTCCATGGTTGGCCATAAGGATTGCGTCATGGAATGGAATGAAAGGACGCAGAGAATCGCTCAGTTCTTTGGTGCCGGTGGTGCCGTAGGGAGCAAGCGGAACCGCACCCAGCGTGATGACAATTTCCGAGCACAGCGGCTCATCCAGCGCAAGCCCGGCAGAGGCAAATCCCGTGGCCGTGCACGGATGAGCATGCACCACAGCCCGCACGTCGGGCCGGGCGCGGTAGATAGTAAGGTGCATGGCAATCTCACTGGACGGATTGTGCAAGCCACTCAACTTTTTACCCTGCAGGTCCACCACAACCATGTCCTGGGACTGCATCATGCCCTTGCTGAACCCCGTAGGCGTGACCAGGACACGCTCCTGGTCCAGGCGCACGGAAAGGTTGCCGTCACTGGCGGCCACAAAACCCTGGGCATGGAGCATTTTGCCAAAGCGGACCAGGTCGCGGCGTAGTGCGCGTTCCCTGTTCGCACCCTTGTCCAGAAAAGGCAAGGCTGCATTTCCTGTGATCAATTCCCGCAGATAACCCATAAGTCAACCTTTCCCATCTTCACCGGCGTCTTTGCATTGCGGCACCATCGCTGAACGCAGCGGAGCCGTTCCCATAAGCGTTCAAAAAACACAGGAAGCCCTGAGGCACTCTTTCTTGAGTCCACCATGGCTTCGCTGGACATTGATGCCTCTCCCTTGTCAGCGCTCAACACTTGAAGTTTTCACAACAAACTTGCCCATAACCTGCGCCCAAACGGGCGGCTCCATGGACACGGATGGTATGAAAACTGTGCTTATTTCTGGCCCGGATAAAGAAACTAACAGAGCCTCACACAGGTCAGTTGGAGTACATCGTCATGTAAAGCAGCAATTGAATTAACGGGGCGGAAGCCCAGTACAAGAATGTAAAAAAGCGGGCTTAATAGGGCGTGGGTGACCAGGACAAAAAAGCTGAGAGCAGACTTTCCAGAAAAAGTAGCATTCACCTCCGGCAGCGGCGTGACCAGCACATAAAGGATGCCGCACACCACCACGAGTGATAGAACGCACTTGAGACCGGTTGACACGGCAGCCATATTATCCGATTTTCAGGGCCGTTAAAAGTACTTAAACCTGACGAATCAGTGTCCATCTCTTGCGCCTGTTCCTGGTCTATATGTCATTAGGACCAGAATGGGAAAGCCCGCCCCAGCAGTGGGCGCCAGGCGTTACTGGGGCTGCCGCTGCAGAGCAGCCAGAAACTTGCGCGCCTCGCGGGCATTATAGGTCTGGTTGTAGATGGGCGATTCGGGCTCCTGCAAGCGGCCACCCTCCCGCAATGATCCTGTATCCATGGCGGCAAACCCAATGTCTTCAATCAATTGCGACACCACGGCTTTGGCTGCCGCATCATCGCCCGCCACATAGATAGTATGGCGGTCATCATGCGGCAGTTCCTTATGTCCACGGCTGGCCAGGTGGACGTAATAAATGGTATTGAACGCCTTCACCAGCCGCACGCCGGGCATGCGCTTGAGCACCTCTTCTGAAGACGTAGAGCCTCCCAGATCATAAAATCCGCCGTCAGGATGGTAAGGGTTCATGGCATCAATCACAATCTTTCCCCGCAGCAGTTCCGGGCGCGGGAGGGCTTCCGGGGAACGCCAGGGCACGGCCAGCAGGACCACCTCGCCAAAGACTGCCGCGCCATCAATGGTCATGGCATGCGCGCGCGGCCCCAGTTCCTGGACCAACTCACGTAATGAGTCCGGTCCACGCGAGTTGCTGACGGCCACTTCATGTCCGGCGGCGATAAACAACCGGGCCGCCGTTGCGCCAATGTTTCCGGCTCCAAGAATCCCAATCTTCATCCTCTGCTCCAAGACAGTTATTACTCACAGCTCTTTCACTGCCGGTGAAACTTCAGGCCAAAACGTTGCAACGCCTGTTCGGCCTTGCGGCTGCGTGATTTGCGCATTATAAACGCTTGGAAACAAATACAATCTGGGATGTTGCTCTAAAGATTCGCGTTTTTCACGTTGATTCGCAGCTATCCTGATCTGCGCTCATCTGCGGCGAAGAAATAAACTTCTACCGCGGAGGCGCGGAGAAACAAATCCAACTTGTGAACAAAAAACCTAATCACGCCCCCACTGTTTTTAAAAGAACGTGGCGATTGGGTACATATTGTGAATCAGTGTTATCAGTGACAATCAGTGGTAAAAGTTTTTGAGAAAACTGCTATCAGCGCAGAAACACCCGGACTTAACTAACTCAAAATACAATCCTGATTCGTGTTCATTCGCGAAAATTCGCGGCCAACTTTCCTGACCTGCGCTCATCTGCGCAAATCTGCGGCGAAGAACGGTACATCACGTTAAACGGCCTGTCCGGCGCTGTATCCTGAGGCCCAGGCCCACTGAAAATTGAACCCGCCCAGATGCCCGGTAACATCCACTACTTCACCGATGAAATAGAGCCCTGGGACCTTGCGGCTCTCCATGGTTTTGGCGGAAAGCTCATTCGTATCCACCCCGCCGGCCGTAACTTCGGCTTTGGCATAGCCTTCCGTTCCCTCCGGCACAATCTGCCAGTTGTGGACACGGCGCTCCAGTTCGTCCAACGCATGGTTGCTCCAGCCCTGCGGTGGATAGACCTCCAGCCAGCGTTCGGCCAGGCGGTTGGGCAGCGCGGAACGGAATGCCGTCCGTGCAGATGCAATGTCACGATGCGCGTGTGCATCGCGCAGCGGCAGAGTCAATTCTTTCTCCGGAGCCGCAAGAACAGAGCCTTGTGGAACGCCAGTCAAAACTGACTGAGGAGCAGAAGTACAAGAATTAACATGAACAGAATGAGTTCGGCCAGTAAGATATGCCGAAATTAGTTGAAGGGAAGAGCCAGAAATTCCAAAATTGTCATGAAGTCTATCGAGAA
>DAHUXF010000442.1 GCA_027307295.1 Acidobacteriaceae bacterium | reverse complement strand
GAGGGCTCGTTGCGAGGGCGTTCACTTCGCGGCGAGTCGAACAGCTCCGTCCGACAATCGAGCGGCTTACCGCGGACCTGATTGCCGATGGCCTGCACGTTGCGCCTGCGGTCATCAAACTTTTTCTTGCTGCGAAGGGACTCGACCGGGCGATCCTTATCACCGACGCCATCAGCGCCACCGGCATGCCGGACGGAGAGTATCAGCTGGGCGGATTTACCGTACAGGTCAAAGATGGACGGTGTGATCTGGATGGCAAACTTGCCGGCAGTGTTCTTACCCTGGACCGCGCGGTCCGTAATGTGATGCAGTTTGCTCCGCTCTCTTTGCAGAATGCAGTGAGGTTGGCCACTCTGAATCCTGCGCGGTGCGCCGGCCTTGACACCAGGGGATTGCTGGCGTCTGGCCAGATTGCAGATGTTGTTGTGCTCACACCTTCCGGTGAAGTGGTGGCAACGATGGTGGCTGGAGAGTTTGCGTAATACGCCGGGTTTTCATTTTGCTGCCACCAGCCCAGTGACACGCCTAACCGTATAAAAAACGATCGAGAAAATCGTTCACGGTTGTTCGGACTGCTCCGGTGTTATCTTTCCGCGGATTTTATTCCATCTCTTGCTTAGAACTGCCGTTTTTTTCGCCCTTATATTCCCCTTTTCTGGGAAGCCGTGCCGGCGGTGGAATGAGCTTATAAAGTTCGGCGGGCCGAATTTGTAATGCGAACGCAATCCGCATCATAAACTCAAAAGATATAACACGCTCCGCCCGCTCGATGCGTCCGATGTAATGCCTGTTGAACTTGCAGAGCTCCGCCAACTTCTCTTGGGAGAGGTGGCGGCTCTTCCGCAACTTCTTCAGTTGTCTGCCAAACAAAATCAATGCGCTGGGCACGCCGTATAGGGTCTTCCGGCAAGCTTCCAAGATAAACCCCCAAGCTGGTATGAGACCAGCCTGGTGGTATAATTCACGTGCTTTTATATGGCACCGAATATATCAGAGATCAGTTACGTGGCTTGCTGGACTGAGGACGACGGCATTTATTCCTGCGCACACAAACATCCAACTGTGGCAGACGCCATGAATTGCCTTGTCCCGGATGGCGGAAGCTTTATTCGCGCCATTGACGGCGGAGGCTTCCGGTCGCTTACGAATCGAGAGTTTATCGATTTTCTCGAGTCGTTAGGGGAGATGCCCTGGAGTTGGCGGAATAAAACTCAAAGGGAGCGTTCGCACCTTTAACCGTCTGTGAGCGCTGAATAAGGAACCGCCCTGACGGCGCACGGGAAGGGAAGCGACTCTCTGCGGCTTTTTCACTCTCACATTTTTATTCACATAACCCCCATACGTTCATTTCGTACAGCTAAGGAGGCGAGATAAGAGAGTTTTTTTGTTCTCGCGGCAGCCGCGAACTGCCGAGAAGGAACCCAGGAATCTCATGCAGGGATAGCACATGGTCCACGGCACCTGCCATGATGGCCTGCTTGGGCATGCCAAACACTACCGATGTGCTTTCGTCCTGAGCTATGGTGCAAGCGCCGGCGCGTCGCATTTCCAGTAATCCAAGCGCACCGTCGCTGCCCATTCCGGTCAGGATTACACCAATAGCATTGGAGCCAACCGACTGCGCCATCGATCGGAACAGAACGTCCACGCTGGGCCGATGACGGCATACCAGCGGCCCATTGTTGACCTGAAGGATACAGTGGCCGCCAACCCGCTGTACGGATGTATGCTGGTTTCCGGGCGCAATGAACGCGCATCCGGGCGTCAATCGGTCGCCGTCCGCGGCTTCTTTCACGCTTATCCGGCAAATCGTATTTAACCGGTCCGCAAAGGCTGCCGTGAAGACCTCGGGCATGTGTTGCACAATCACTATCGGAGGAGAGTCGGGTGGCATGGCGGTCAAGATGTCGGAAAGCGCTTCGGTGCCGCCAGTTGAGGCGCCGATCGCAATGATCCTGTTGATCGGCCTGGCAAAATGACGGAGGTCCTTGCCGGGGGGCATGATCGCCGGAACTACCGGTGGCGGCAGCAGCCCGCGGGCGCGTACACGGGCCTGAGATGCAGAGCGCACCATATCGATTAACGTTACGGCTGACTCGTGCAAAAATCCGTCCACCCCCAGCTTGGGCTTGGTCACAATCCCAACTGCGCCGAGATCCAATGCGCGCAATGCGGCATCGGTGCCGTGCGCCGCCACACTGGAGCAGATCAGCGTCGGTACCGGATCTTCCGCCATTATGTTGCGCAAGAATGTCAATCCGTCCATGCGCGGCATTTCAAGATCCAGCAGCAGCACATCCGGACGGACTTGCTTCATTTTGTTAAGGGCGATGAGGGGATCGGCGGCCACCCTTACCGCAATGTCGTCCTCCTGCGCAAGGACGGCGTGCATCACCTGCCGCACCACGGCGGAGTCGTCAACCACCAGAACCTGAATGCGATCGCCTTTTTTAGGATGTTGCATCGCACTGCACTCCTGCCACAGGCGTGTACACAGTTGGAATCACGGCACGAATTTCACTACCCATGGCATACAAGCCTTCAGCATGACCGACGAAGAGATAACCGTCGCGCGACAGATACTTCAGCAGATGGCGTATGATTTTTTTCCGGCTGTGCGCGTCAAAGTAAATGAGCACATTCCGGCAGAAGATGAGATCAAATGGGCCATCAAAAGGGTACTTGTCGTCGTTAAGGTTCAGGCGGAAAAATCTGGTCAAGGCCCGAATCTCAGAGCCCGCCTTGATCTTACCGGCCTGTTTTCCGATTCCTTTCAGCATGAAGCGTTTCAGGTATGCATCCGGAATTTCACGGGCCGTTTCAATCGGCCAGACGGCTTGCTCGGCGAGGTTCAACACTCGCGTGGAAAGATCAGTTGCGATAATTTTTTTGTCCCATCCGCTCGCCGCCGGAAAATGGTCCAGCAGCGTCATGGCGAGAGAATATGGCTCCTGCCCAGTG
>DAHUXF010000441.1 GCA_027307295.1 Acidobacteriaceae bacterium | reverse complement strand
GGCTGATCAGGACAAAGTTTCAGTTCATTGGTAAGCACCAGCTTGCCTCCGGATTTCGCCAACTTACAAGAGCCGTTTCCGGCCAGGAATTCGGGCAAATGTAGTTTCTGCGGGCATTCATCGGAAACTTTATTGTCCGGTTTGGCTTTTCCATCCGTCAGCAGAAAGACGGTTTGTCCACCATGCCACAGCTTCTCAAATGACGCATCATTGTCAAAAATTGGCGGCGCGTCAGGAAACTTTGATCCATACCAGATGTTGTTGCAGCGCCCGTTCAGGATGCGGACTTGGTGGCGCGTATAAAAGTTCACGCTAGAGGCAGCCTCATAGTCGCCGTTGTCTTCAATCATCGCACCAGGACGCCAGTTAGATTGAATCGCCTGGGCCAGCACCTTTGACGAAAGCACGGGAGAAAAAATCACCAGTGCTCTATGGGCCGCATGGAGCAGGGCCACGGTCATTGCTGCTAATACAAGGTTCGCGGCAAAGGCGCGGTTTGTGCGCCGCAGGAAAAAGTTAAGGATTGTCCCCACGGCGAAGGCAATCCCAGTCACAAGCAGCGGAATCTTAAATGCGCCCATTGCCTGCGGTGTGAGATCAAGAAAGTGGCCGAAGGAGAGAGCATAATCCTGGGGATTTTGTTTGAGTAATTCGGCAATATCGTAGTTGGGCGGAGGCGCTGTGGCTTGGCCTGCCAGCGTGATGCAGGCAATGCACGCTGCAATTCCCACCAGTGCAAGCACCAGTGATGAGATCCTGCCGCTGCGTCTCTCGCTGCTATCCAGAGGAGAAACGCTTTCCCGGGCCAGCCATCCGCCCAGCAACAGCGCCACACCTGGCAGACCTGGCAGGACGTAATACTCCTGCCGGCTGGAGAAGCTGAAAAAAAGCAGGATCAAAAATGGCCATAACGCAAATATCAGCGTACCTCGCGTTTGTTTACTCAGGTTGTTGTGAAAGGCCGCCAGTTTCAGTGGAACCTGCCGCACTGCCTGAACAATAAAAGCGGTCCACGGCATCAGCCAGACGAGATGCAGCAGCCAATACAGCGATGCGGGCAGCTTGTTGTAGTCAACCGGGTAGCGCTTGCCGAGAAATCGCAAGAAGTGTTCGTTGACAAAATAAAACCAGAAGAAGCCGCGCGCTTCTCCCTGCGCGGGATTACGAAAACCCGCCAGCAGGTGCCATGGTGCAGCGATCGCCAGAAAAACCAGAAAGCTTGAAAACAATCGAAGCCGCCGCAGATGGCGCAGATTTTTTGTGAGCAGCAGATAAAGGAAGATCGTCCCAATGGGAAAAACCAAGCCGATGAGGCCTTTGGTCAGGACGTTCAGGGCCATGGTCGCGGCCAGCCCCCAGCAGACCATAAGAGACGGCTGTTCTCCACGATCACTCTGCTCCAGAGAAGTTTGTTCTAAAGAAGTGAGGAAAAAATCAAACCCGAGCGCCAGCCAGAGCGCTACCAGCATTTCCGGAATCATGAACCGCGTATAAATGAACGGTCCAAAGCCTGTGCCCAGCGCCAACGCCGCATACAGGCCACCTTCATCGTTATGAAAGCGCCGGCCTATCCGATAGACCACCAGAAGCAAAGCCAGCATTCCCAGCGCAATCGGCAAACGCGCTGACCAGTCATGCACTCCAAACAACTTAAAGCTTGCTGCCACGCACCAGTACATCAACGGCGCTTTTTCCAGATAGCGGAAGCCGTTACTGTTTGCGCCTCCATTGATACGGAGCGTGACCCAGTCATTGCTTTCCACCATTTCGCGGGCGGCCTCGGCGTGAACAGTGTCCGCGTCATCCATGAGAGGCGGCTGAAAAATGCTTCCTATATAGATGATGGCCCAGACCACAACAATCAGAAGAATAAAAAACTTATGCCGGCGCGACAGAAGATTGACGTCAGCCGCGGTGGACAAAGATGGTGACGAAGACTGAGTAGACATGGACCACACATTATAGGTCCGGGCCGCCACATCGAAGTAAATCTGACCCGTCCTGAAGAAGCGTAAATAAAGACCAAGGTTCCCGGCCCGCACACGTTTTCCAGGAAACTAGCGTCCACGGATGGAATAGAATTCTTGCGTGGACGCTTTTCTGTTGTAAGCGTGCCATCAACCCAAAATGCACACCAATGCTCAAGAGCTCTGGAGCGGAGCGGCAGGAAGAAGCGCAGCAGAACTTCTGGCAGCGGACCTGCGCGCATCCATCACCGGCGAAGTCCACTTTGACGAAGGCACGCGCGCACTCTACGCCGTGGACGGCTCGAATTATCGCCAGGTCCCTATTGGAGTAGTCGTCCCAAAAACGATGGAAGATGTGGTCCAGACCGTGGCGCTGGCCCGCAAACATAAAGCTCCATTGCTTCCACGCGGCGGCGGCACCAGCCTGTGCGGACAGTCATGTAACGTTGCCGTGATTGTCGATTTTTCCAAATACCTGAACCAGATTCTTGAGATCAATCCCGGCGAAAAATATGCTTGGGTGCAGCCCGGCTGCGTACTGGACCATCTGCGCAATCGGGCCAATGAGTACGGCCTCACGTTTGGTCCAGACCCTTCAACCCATGAGTACTGCAATCTTGGCGGCATGATCGGCAATAACTCCTGCGGAGTGCATTCCATGATGGCGGGCCGCACCGTGGATAACGTTCTGGAACTCGACGTTCTTACATATGACGGCGAACGCATGCTTGTAGGACCAACATCGGACGCCGAACTGGAAAAGATCATTCGCGAAGGCGGACGGCGCGGGGAAATTTATGCTGGTCTGAAAAAACTTCGCGACCAGTACTCCGATCTCGTCCGCCAGCGCTATCCGAATATTCCCCGCCGGGTTTCGGGTTACAACCTCAACTTCCTGCTGCCGGAGAATGGTTTCAACGTAGCTCGTGCGCTGGTCGGATCGGAAGGCACGTGCGTTTCGGTGTTAGAAGCCACATGCCGCCTGGTGGAAAGCCCC
>DAHUXF010000440.1 GCA_027307295.1 Acidobacteriaceae bacterium | reverse complement strand
TGCTAAATGCCAACTGCTCGCCAGCGGTTGCTAGAATGAACCTGCATGTCCGACGTCAAGACAAAGCGCCTTACGGAGATGGTCAAAGCTGCGGGTTGAGCCAGCAAGCTAAGTCCGGCGGCGCTGGACTCAGTGCTTGGGAAATTAGCCCGGCAACATGATCCCAATGTCCTGGTTGGCTTTGATAAAGCCGACGACGCCGGAGTGTATAAAATTTCTGCCACGCAGGCGCTGGTGCAGACCGTTGATTTCTTTACGCCAATTGTGGACGATCCCTACACCTTTGGCCAGATCGCTGCCACCAACTCCCTGAGCGACGTTTACGCCATGGGCGGGCGTCCGTTGAGCGCCCTGGGGATCGTTTGTTTCCCGGACAAAGGCGACCTGGATGTTCTGCAGCAGATTATGGCCGGCGGACTCTCCAAGATGATGGAAGCCGGCTGCACCGTAATCGGCGGCCACAGCGTTCGCGATCCGGAAATCAAGTTCGGCTATGCCGTGACCGGCATGATTCACCCGGAGCACGTCTGGACTAATAGCGGCGCGCGGCCGGGCGATGCGCTGATTTTGACCAAGGGCCTGGGCACCGGCGTGATCTCCACGGCCATCAAGCGTGGTGAAGCAAAACAAGCGTGGATTGATGCCGCGGTCAAGTCCATGACCACGCTGAATGCGCGGGCGGCGCAGGTTGCAGCTGAAGGGAAATTTGCTGTGCATGCGGCAACGGACATCACTGGCTTTGGCCTGATCGGCCATGCCCGCGAAATGGCCGCAGGCAGCGGCGTGTCACTGCGGATAGACGCGGAGAAAGTTCCCTTGCTGGAAGGCGCGATGGAATGTATTCGCGCCGGCCTTATTCCCGGCGGGCTCAAAAACAATCGCGAGTTCGCCGAATGCATGGTGGAATACGGTACGAGCGTTCCGGAAGAAATCAGAACTGTTCTCTACGATCCACAGACAGCGGGCGGACTGTTGCTGTCTGTCGCGAGTGCAGATTCAGAAAAGCTGATTACGGCATTGCAAAACGCTGGAGTTCCGGCCAGCCGGATTGGAGAAGCCTTGCCGCACGGCAAGCCTCTGATTCGAGTCAGCTAAAAGCAGTTTCTGAGAGTTAGTGTACCCGGCAGGTTCGCCTCAGGGGCTGAAGCCCGTCACCTGGCAAGCCTGAAATGCAAGGCATGGAATGCCTGCACAACCCTGTGTAGGGTGCAATGACTGTGGAACGCCTTAATCATACTGTCGCTGGCGGCCTTCCACGGCCATAAGCAGGACCACTGCGGCCACTACCATACGGCGGTCCATCTGTTTGGCTGGGTCGCGAGTGAAATCTACCGTCATTTTGGGGGCGAAAAAGTTCCAATTCTGGGCTGCCGTTCCAATCTCCTGTCCGGCCAGTTCAAAACTGTATGTTTGGGGTATCAAGGCGATCAGGAAGCGCCGCACCAGCGCCAGAGCAAGGGAGTCTTCCCTGATCTTGCCAATCTCCTGGTCCAATGCATCCAGGACCAGCCATTCCTTGCGCGCAATGGACTTCCATCCCCGGCGCTTCAGCACGCCTACTTTTTCATTGTTGATGGAATCGGTCACATCAAAGGCAGCGCCCCAGTCGACGATCTTGCGCGCCTTGATGCGCAGGATTTCAAGGCTCTGGGTTTCGTCAGTAAAGACGCGCACATCGTCTTTCCATGTAAAGACTTTCTTCCGCAGGAAGGCCAGCGCATTTCCAAGATGGTCATGAATATAGAAGCTGGGCGCGAGTGAAAAGATCTTTTGCCGGACCAGAAATTGGTCCTGTTGAAAGACCGCCGCTTTGACCCCAGTGCGAACGCCTGCCACACCTACGGCTGGTGCTGCCATATGCAATACCTCCAAAAAACAACTCACAGACATGAGGGAGGAAAAACGAATTAGCGCGAATATATGACAGATGGCCAGGGCTGGCAACCGTAAATCAGAGCAGGAACGACAGCAGGAATGACGAAAGTTACCCAAAAAACAAGGGCAGCCGAAGCTGCCCTTAGAAGACGTATTTTTTGATTTGACGCTTTTATGCCGGTGAAGGCTTTCCAGGTGCGATTCCGGGCGTCCGTCCGGGCTCGGGTTTGAGCACCTGCTGTACGCCATCATCGCCCTTTTGCGGGATGACCCGTGCGGGGAGCTGTTTGCCTTCGATAATCAGCTTCAACTCGTTGGCGTCCAGTACTTCGCGCTCCAGCAGCGCCAGGGCAATGCGGATGAGCGCATCGCGATTTTCCAGAATGATGGCTTTAGCTTTCTCATAGCCGCCATTGACCAGCCGGCGCACTTCAGAATCAATCTCACGGGCAGTTTCCTCGCTGAAGTCGCGATGCTGGGAGAGTTCCCGTCCCAGGAAAATCTGCTCTTCTTTTTTGCCGAAGGTGAGCGGTCCCAGGCTGCTCATGCCCCACTCGCAAACCATTTTGCGGGACATCTCAGTGGCACGTTCAATATCATTGCCTGCTCCGGTGGACATCTGGTTCAGGAAGATTTCCTCCGCCAGGCGTCCGCCCATCATTACGGCGATCTGGGTATTGAGATAGTCGAGCGTGTAGTTATGCTTGTCCGTTTCCGGGAGCTGCATGGTCACGCCCAGCGCCATGCCGCGCGGGATGATGGTGACCTTGTGGAGCGGATCAGAAAAAGGCATTAAAGCAGCCACAATCGCGTGGCCGGCTTCATGGTAGGCCGTAACTTTCTTTTCTTCTTCCGTCAGGAGCATGCTCTTGCGTTCCGCGCCCATCAGGACTTTGTCTTTGGCCAGATCGAAGTCGATCATCATGACGACTTTGCGATTCTGACGGGCGGCATTCAGCGCCGATTCGTTCACCAGGTTGGCAATGTCCGCTCCGGCAATCAAGGGCAGGCTGCTTTTTTCAGCCAGAGCCTGTTAAGCGCCTCGCTGCAAGCCCGCGCGGCAAATGCCGTTACCGGCTTGAACGTCCAAGAGGCTC
>DAHUXF010000043.1 GCA_027307295.1 Acidobacteriaceae bacterium | reverse complement strand
GGCTGAAACGGCCTATTTCCCGCTCGCGGATGGTCACCTGCTCGCAGATCACGTCCAGGTTCTCGTATTCGTGCAGGAACTTCTCGCGGAAAGCCAGCCAGTCTGCTTCCGACTGTTTCTTTAATGTGGCGGACACCATGTCAATCGTGGCGTCCAGGCGATTGAGCAGGGCGCTCTTTGGATAGCGTGCTGGGTCAGAAAACTCCTGCGGACGGTTACGCACGTAGCCGGTGCCCGCGATCTCCGTTCCTATGTAGTAATTCAAATTGCCAATCAGGTGCAGAATCAGGTGCCCCATGCTGTTGCCGTAAGGATAAGGCTTGGTCCATATCTGATCATCAGAAAATGGCGCAACCAGCACGTGAATCTTGTGCGAGGCCCGCTCGTAATAGCGGACGAAATCATGGGAGAGCGTGGAATTCAGGTTGTGCATGCATTTTTTTCCGGCTGGCGATTGTAGCAAAAAAGGGAACCCAGCTCACCGGGGATCAAAAACAGATCCCACACGGATCAGTTCACAGGCACCAGCCCACGTGCACCAACTTGAAACAGGCTACGCCATCCGCTATCAGCAGTAGGTTGTGCTCCCCTGCACCCTTGGCTTTCTTTGCGGTAAATTATTTCTCCGGTGGCCATCAGCGGCAGCGTTGTGAATTCTTGCCCGGCAGTGATGGGCGAATACGCGGCAACAAGGTAAAATAAAAGGTTCTGTTACATCTTTCGCTCAGCCCTGAGCACACAAAGGAAATCATTATGGCGACCGTACTTGAGACTTCTCGACCAACGCTGCGTGTTCCGACCACTCCCTTCAAAAATGAGCCGCTCACCGATTTCAGCAACGTGGAGAATGCACGCCACATGCGTGCCGCGCTGAGCAAGGTGCGGGCAGAGCTGGGCCGCGAGTATGACATGGTGATCGGGAACCGCCTGATCAAGACAAAGGAGAAGATCAAGAGCCTTAATCCGGCCCGCCCTTCGGAAATCGTCGGCGTATTCCAGAACGCTGACCGCGAGCATGTTGAGCCGGCGGTCCGCGCCGCCGCTGAGGCGTTTGAGAGCTGGAAACGCACCACCGTGGAGCAGCGCGCATCCCTTCTGCACGTCACAGCCAGCATTCTGCGCGAGCGCAAGTTTGAGTTCAGCGCATGGATGGTCTATGAAGTCGGCAAGAACTGGGCTGAAGCCGATGCCGACCTTGCCGAAACCATCGACTTTGCCGAGTTCTACGCGCGCGAGGCCCTGCGCCTGGCCCGCGCGGAAACTCCCGCACAACTGCCAGGCGAGCGGGACACGCTGATGTACAGTACTCTGGGCGTCTGCGCGGTCATACCACCGTGGAATTTCCCTTGCGCCATCATGGCCGGCATGACGATGGCCGCAATTGTCTGCGGCAATACCGTGGTGGTGAAGCCTTCACATGATTCTCCCACCATTGCCATGAAGTTTTTTGAAGCCCTGCAGGAAGCTGGCCTGCCGGATGGCGTGGTCAACTTCTGCCCCGGATCGGGTCCCAGCTTTGGCTCCGGTCTGGTGGAGCATCCCTTGACGCGGTTTATTGCATTTACCGGATCGAAGGAAGTTGGGTTGGACATTAACCAGCGGGCAGCGGTCCCGCGGCCCGGCCAGAAGTGGATCAAGCGCACCATCCTGGAGATGGGCGGAAAAGATTCCATCATCGTAGATGCCGACGCCAATCTGGACGCTGCCGTGGAAGGCGTGGCGCAGTCAGCCTTCGGATTCCAGGGACAGAAGTGCTCGGCCTGCTCGCGGGCCATTGTGGATGAAAAAATCTACGATGTCTTTCTGGAGCGGCTCAAAGAACGCGTCAGCAAAATTAAGGTCGGCGAACCCGCAGAGAATAATCCGATGGGGCCCGTGATCAGTGAAAAAGCCATGAAGACGATCCTCAATTACATTGAGGCCGGCAAAAAGGAAGGGCGGCTGATTCACGGCGGCGGTCCGGCAAAAGAAGCAGGCGAGGGCTATTTCATTCAGCCCACCGTCATTGCTGACGTTGCTCCCACGGCGCGCATTGCGCAGGAAGAAATCTTTGGTCCGGTGCTGGCGGTCATCAAGTCGCGCAATTTTGATCATGCGCTGGAGATCGCCAATAACACTGAGTTCGGGCTGACCGGCGCAGTGTATTCCACTTCGCGCGAAAAGCTGGAACGGGCGCGCACGGATTTTCATGCCGGCAATCTCTATTTCAACCGCAAATGCACCGGGGCCATGGTGGGCGCGCATCCGTTTGGTGGATTCAACATGTCAGGCACCGACTCAAAAGCCGGCGGACCGGATTATCTCCTGCTCTTCACGCAGGCCAAATCGGTGGCAGAGAAAATTGGGGATGTTGCGTCAGGCAGCAAAAAATAATTCGCATTTGCTCTGGCTTGATGTTGCAATCAGCATCTCATGCGCTTCTTAATTGATGCGCGCCATAGGCGCGGCACCAATGACAGCCCAAGTGCGATACGTTGGCTGCCTTTGGTCCGCGCTGGCGCATTAACCTCAATAAAAAATGGCTCAACAGTCTTGCGTCATTCCGGCTGAGGTTTTTTTGTATTCGTCCCTCCTCTCTTCCTTCTGCTGCGAAAAGTAACTAACCCTAATCACCCCAGAGTTAAGAATGTTTAAGTTGTGGGACTTTGCTGCGCCGATAGGGTTGTTACCTGCGTCATACCAAGCATTGATCCAAATTTCTTAACTGGAGTTTTTAACACAATGAGGAGATGCTCTGTTTTATCTGCCGTTGTTGTTCTTTGTCTTTTTAGCACCCTGGCCACGGCCCAGGATTTATTAAAGTCAGAAGTGAGCATTCAAGGGACCGCCAACATCCCCAAGAATTCAGACAACATTGCTATTCCGCATCACGCCACAGAAAGTGGCGGATTCCTTTTTGGCTACCGTGTTCACCTGAATTCATGGCTGGCGGTGCAGGGCGACTATGGCTATACGCGCAACACGCAAAAGTACTTTGATCCGGTCTTCGGCGAAACCGACATTCAAGCCAACGTTCATCAATTGACAGGAGAGGCCGTATTCACCGCACCCACGCACGGCAAAATCAGGCCTTACGGGATGGCTGGAATCGGCGGTCTCTTTTTCCGCCCCACCAACTCCATCAATAACTCGTTCGTCGGCGTGGGCAATAACACCGGCAACAACCAGACCAAAGCAGCCTTTGTTTACGGAGGCGGCCTGGATTTTGACCTTTCACCACACGTTGCGTTGCGAGCCGAATACCGCGGCTACGTGTACAAGATTCCAGACTTCCAGATTCCCGGTTTGGCATCGGACAACTTCACCCACATGGCGCAACCTTCCGTGGGCTTAGTCTGGCGGTTCTAAGGTCCTTTTTTGACTTCTCGGCCACCGCCGGCAGTCCCAGGGGCAGTGGCCGGAAGGTCCGCTGGGGGCTCCGGAACGGAGTTAGTCAGCCAGCAACCAAGGAGTAAATAAAATCAGAGAGAATTACAGTGATTATTTGACTTCCGTATCGCGCGTGTCTGAAAATAAGGCATCTTATGTAGCTGCTCCTTGTGCCGCAGCTCATATTCTCTGAAGACGCGCAGCAACTCGTAAGGCGCGCCAGGATGAAGGACGCCCCAAATTATGGCCAGGATCCTTTGCGTCGACGATGAACCCCACGTTGTTACCCTGAAGTGCGCCATCCTGGAAGCAGCGGGACATACGGTGACCGCCTCCACATCTGCCCGCGATGCCATGGAGAAACTCCAGAGCAATACCTACGATGCGGTAGTGACAGACTGGCGGCTGGGAGATGCAAACGGCCGCGCCGTTGTGCAGGCCGCAAAGAACAACAGCAGCATGCCTGTGGTGGTGGTTTCCGGTTACGTGGCGGAGGCGTTCCAGGCAGCCGAGCCATTGGCTGGTCTTTATCTGGAAAAGCCGGTCAACCCGGAAGAGTTGGTGACGATTGTGAATGAGTTGCTGAAGAGCAGCGAACGGGCTACGTCCCACTAGCCGGGTCCCCTGAGTTGGGCGCGCTTTCTTTGCCGCAAATCAGGACCGGGAGTGGCCGCGAATCAACGCGAAAAGCGCGAATCTTTCGACAGTCCAGCCACGAACTTTTATCAAAGCATGTCTTCCAGCGCACTTGTGTGCCTACACGGTTACGGCGCCGTCCTAGCTATCTACTGGCGCTCCCCCGTGCAATGAGCAATTGAACCACTACTCCAGAACCTTAGCGGGTCGGCGTTGCTGTTGCCACCGAGGTAGCCGCAGCTTCCGCCAGAATGCGGTGATGGATGGTAAACAGCGCCAGTTCCAACCGGTCTGACACGCCGATCTTGTCATAAACATTGCGCAGATAATTCTTGATGACCTGCTCGGTGGTGCCCAGTTGCGTGGCGATTTCTTTGTTTTTATATCCCTGGACAATGAGGGCAACGATCTTCAGTTCTTTGGCCGTCAGGCGGTCACGCACGCGCGCGCCCACCAGATCATTCTCCGCGGTTTCTTTGCTCTCTTGCGTGTCCTGCACCCAGGTCTCACCCTTGCTGACCTTGCGCACGCACTGCACCAGTGATTCACCGCTCACGTTGCGGTAGATCACGCCATGCACGCCGTTGGCTAGGTAGTGGCGTGAGTCCTGGCCGGTTTCCGCAATGGCCACCAGCTTGGTCTTAAACTTTCTTGCGGTCTCCACCACGGTTGGCAGGCTGGGATGGGTCTCCACTCCAAAGATCATGACGGTGGCATGGAATTTTTCCAGGGCCATCATCATCTTTTCCGTGTTTTCAGCCTGCGCCACAATCCGCAAATCGTCTTCCACGGCCAAAACCTTGGCCGCGCCGGTGCGGAAGATTGCCTGGTTATCAGCCAATATGATCTTCAGCATTTACTTGGCCCCTTTGTTCTTGCGGATGAATTTGTACTGGTCAATCACACAAGCCACGCCGTTCTTGGCCTTCTTTTTTTTGCCGGAATTTGCTGTGGCGCCGGCTGTAGCGCCTGCATCCTTGCGTACCACGCGTCCGGTGCAATGGACTTCTACATCGCCCGGCGTTCCCAGTACTTTGGCCGGCAAGGTGATGTCAAACTCAATGTTTGAGCCAACAGCAAGATCAAGATCGGCCATTATGTAAACGCCCGCCGCGCTCATATTGCCGGTGGTGGCGCTGTCATCACCGCTTTTGCCGTGGATTTTAATGGGCAGTTCCAGCGGAAATCTTTTCCCCGTTCTTGCCTCTTCTGACATTAACTCTCCTCAAGGGCCCCACCCCAAAAATGGGTCGCACGGGATGGGTGGAAGCGTACGAATGGAAGTTTTATACCATGAATGCTAAAAGCAGAGTAGAGGATTCCTGTATTCTAAGCAATACGATTCACTGGGAATAAGCGGGGAAAGGCCCGAATTCGCTGGCGATACCGCACTTAGGCGGGTTGGGGGGTAGCTCAGAGGTTAATCCGTAAAGACCCCGGTAACGGAGTAGCCCACGGCCAGCCCTAATAATGCCAAAGAACCGGCTATTAGCGGCAAGTGGTTTCGCACGTTGCGTTTAACGTCAAGCCTGGTCTGGACGGTCTGCCGCAGTTCTGCTACTGAGTTATGCAACTGCCGGCGCTCGTCAGCAGCCCGCTTTTCTAATACTTCCACGCGGATTCCACCCTTCATTGGCCCCTCGCTTCATTCTGTATCCAAATCTGGTCCTGCTTCAGTACTTCCAGGGTACGCGCCGGTTTCATGCCGGTGGCACTCAATCCTTTATAGCCCAGCCAGGCTGCGATTCCACCTGCCAGCAAATATGCCGCTGCCACAATCAGTCCAGCCCAGAACCATGAATATAGGCTGGAAATCAGCGCGGTGTGAAGCAGCGCGACCAGGGCAAAGGTAAGTACCAGCCATCCGGTAAGCAGCACGATGGCGCCGCCCACAATCAGCGGAATGCCGCGTTTTAACACACCGATGCGCTCATTGACGTCAGCTTTAAAAATTTCCACGCGAGTAGAGATAAACTGCTTCAATTCTTCTTTTGTCTCCGCCAGTATGGCCGCCAACGGCTTTTCATGATTATGCACGGTTCGCCCTCCGAATTCTGAGCCCGATGCCGATCAGCAATCCAATGGCTCCAGCACCCAGCGCCACCTGCACTGGATAATCATTGGCCACGCGCTGGGCTGTTTTCCCGGCGCGCACCAGGCCAACTCGTGTTTCACGCAGCACGAGCGTGGCTTTTTCCCTGGCCAACTGCTCGATCTCCTGCGCGCGGGCTGTTGCGCCATCCCGTACTCTTCCCAGTTGGTATTTTGTGTAGTCAACAATTTCTCCAACAAAACCGGCGATGTCCGGCTGGGGCTGATTTCGCATGTCTTCGGTTCTCCGGCGCAGAATCCGCACCACCTTGCCGGCGGCAGCGCCCAGCGCGGCAGCGCACTTTTCCAGCGCAGATCGATCCCCTTCCGACCCTGGCTTCAGTCCGCTGGCCGCTTTGACGGGAGGCGGAGTCTCGGGGTACGTATCAAAATCAGGAACATCAGAGCTCTGGTACACACTCTCGGCCATTTTGAGTCCTCAAATAAATTAGAGATTCTGTGGCAGGCATGACCAATTGCAGCCAACTACATAGGATGTAAGTTTCATGCGCCGTGTTTTAAGCAGGATGCCGAATTCCCGCGAAAGAGAGCAGCCCTGGATGGAGTATTTGGCCGGCGGAACCGCCGTTTTACGAAGGCTGCCTGGGGTGGCAGGCCGAAACATTAAAAAGCACCTACTTAGAAAAAAGCACCTACTTAGAGTGGTTCCAGGGTTGCTGCGCCAGAGAAAAAAAAACTTCTACCACGGAGGCACCGAGACACGGAGAAAACATAGATTTACGAAATGTGTCTAAAAATTCGCACTTTCCGCGTTGATTCGCGGCCAATCGTTTTAATCTGTGCAAAATCTGCGGCGAACAAGGTACATCCACTCGGGACCGCCCTAGAAAGCGCCGCCTCCGCCTCCGCCGAAGCCGCCTCCGGAAAAGCCACCGCCGCCACCGCTTCCACCCCAGCCAGAGCCGCTGGAACTGGCGCGCGGAGCCGATACAAACGTAGAACTGGCCGTCTGCGCCATATAGCCCAGGTTGTTCACAAAGTAGAAAGTGCTGAAGCTATGCCCATCCGCTGACTGGTACCAGGTGGGAGGATTCTGAATGATGCCCTCAAAGGCCTTGGCCCAGCGATGCTCCACCCCCAGGGCCATGGCGTAGGGAAGAAACTTTTCAAAAGTGTCTGGAGGCATGCGCTTCAGGCGGTCCGCATCCACGCGGTTCATGAATTCCTGGAACCCCAGAATCTGCACTCGTGTCCGCGCGCCTTTCAGGCTTTTGGCTGTGAGCTGCCGACCAATCAGGAAGATGATCAGGACTGCAACCACGCCACTGCCAACGGCGATGGGAATAGCGTTCAGGAAATCCGCAGTACCCGACCACTGCAACAGAACATAGGGAAGCGCAACCACGAATGCTCCGGCGCCCCAATATCCCAGGGCCGACTCCGGATCCAGCGTGTACATGCCTTTGGTTTTCAGAGCGCCCAGAATCTCATTCTTGATCATGGGTAGTGCGGTATAGAAATGGTTGCGCATGCTGGAGAGCATGGTGGTTTGGCCGCCGGCAAATACCTGGTCCAGCATGGCGCGCTCATAGTCGGTAAGGTCGGTCCACTGCTCGCGGCTCTTGAGCAGTTGCAATTCGTAATCTTTGCTGGTGGTCAGGAAGCCTTTGTGCTGCGTTTCCACAATCTTGACGTATCCACGCACCGCCATATCCACCAGGATAGAAGTAATATCGCGCGGGGCAACGCTGTCTTCGATCAGCGTGCCCACCTCAGCCGGTCTCATTTTCTCCGGCGGCTCATACATAGGAGCAACGGATATCCCTGGATCAGGATCGCGTCCCTTGAACCACCACAGGGTAAACATCACGGCAAAGGCCCAGAGTGGCAGCGTGAGTATGGGATTGCTATGCACAAAACGGGAGAAACGGGTGATCGCGCTGGGTTCATGCAGCAGGCCCTTGGGGATATAAATATCGGCGGTCAAACCTCCCCGCATGGGCAAAGGGCCACTTGTTGCAATGCTTGCGCTTGGCCCTTCGATTGAAGCTTTGGCACGGCTGGAAGACCCGTAAACGCCCTCAAAGGCCTGGGCCTGTAACTCACCTTCGGTATTGGGCGGAAAGAAAATTGTGGCCGTTGCCTCACCGATTGGAACCGGCCAGTCATTCCCGGTCACATTCCAGTAAAACTCGTCATGATCGGGAAAAAAGCGTGTGGCATTGGCAAGCGTATATTCAATGTTAACGGTGCGGGTGGAATTCGTGGCGCCGGGCACATAGATCTTGAGTTTCAGAAACCCGCCGCTGGTGGACTTGTCATACTTGAGCTTATTGCCGTTTTCGTCCGTAATCTGGCCCAGAGTGATGAACAGCGTGTAGTTGGAGCCGCCAGGTCCGGGATAATCGACCGGGATGTTCCTGTAGATTCCGTGATATTCACCGGAGAAGACCAGCGTGATCTGCTCCTGGACGCGGGCTGAACCATCGTCCTCTACGTGAATCACGCTGTTGTAGTTTGATATGCGATAGCTGCGCGTCCAGCCAGGCACGCTGAATGCCAATAGCAGCAGGAATGAAACCAGAATCTTCCCATACAGGAAGGCTGGAGCGGGACCATGGCCGGAGAATCTCACTGGCTTAGAACTTCACGGCCACGTTTTCGCGGTCCGCAGGAGCATCCATTTCAAAGAACTGCCGTGTATGGAAGCCAAACATGTTGGCCAGGATGTTGGTGGGAAATGATTGCACGCGAGTATTGAAATCCCGCACTACCGCGTTGTAATAGCGCCGCGCATTCTGGATGTTGTCCTCAATGGAGTTCAATGAGCTCTGCAATCCGGTGAACTGCTCTGAGGCCTTTAACTCCGGATAATTCTCCGCCACCGCAAACAGGCTTTTCAAGGCGCCGGAAAGCTGGCCTTCCGCTTGTGCCTTGTCCGCCGGCGATGTGGCTTGCATGGCTTGAGAACGGAATTTGGCGATATTCTCAAAAGTGCCTTTTTCATGCGCTGCGTATCCCTTGACTGTTTCCACCAGGTTGGGAATCAGGTCATGCCGGCGTTTGAGCTGAATATCAATGTCCGACCAGGCAGAGTCCGCTCGCACACGGAGCTGTACCAGGCTGTTGTACATGCCGGCCAGGATAAAAATTGCGCCGACCACGACTATGCCAATCACAAGCAGGCCTGTCATTGTTCCTCCCCCATCAAAGCTGCTGCACAAATGATTTTTTTACAGTTGCGTCGGAAGGTATCACACTGAATCGGCAGGGTGCAAATTGCAGGCAGGTAATAACCCTTTCAGACGCGCACAGGTTATGAAATTCAGTAAATTAAATGCGGAGCATCTATGGAAATCAGTATCAAAGGGGCTCTTTCAGCGCTCTGGTGAATAGATTTCTCCTTTGTTTTCATTTGATTACATAAAAAATGGTCTGGCATCGCTCATGCTGTGATGTAGAAACAGCAATGATTGCTCTTGCATACTCAGCCAAGCAAGTTCCGGGCTGGATTCCGGCCATCACGAGCCACAGGCCCGTTTCCAATACGGGTTACCACAGTTGGAGGAAGAGGAATGAGGAATCTGAAGTTCTGGTTTGTTTTTATCCTATGTATTAGCTTTACCACTTTCGCCCTGCTACCCGCAGGCGCGCAATCGACCGTAGCCACGGGCAGCATTCAAGGCACGGTCACTGATCCCAACGGCGCAGTAGTCCCGAATGCGACTATTACCATTACCAACAAAGACACCGGACAGAGCAGCAAGGTCTCCAGCGGAGGATCTGGCACGTATGCCTCCGGCGCTCTGGTCCCGGGCAACTATGAAGTACGCATTGAATCCAAAGGCTTCCAGACCCAGGTTCTGACGATTCCCGTGCAGGTCGGCAATACCGCCTCCGGAAACATCAAAATGACCGTGGGGCAATCGACGGAAGTGGTTGAAGTCACCGGAGCTGCCGTTGCCATCAATACTGAGCAGGCAACTGTACAAGGTGTGCTTAACACGGAGCAGATTGAAAACCTGCCTATCAATGGCCGCAACTTCCTTGATCTGGCCCAGCTTGAGCCGGGCGTGCAGATTCAGGATGGCGGCAACTTTGATCCCACCAAGAACGGCTTCTCTTCCATCTCATACGGTGGACGCTTTGGCCGTACCGCCCGTATTGAAGTGGACGGCATCGATATTTCCGACGAGACCGTCGGCACCACCACGCAGAACCTTCCGGCCAGCGCAATTTCAGAATTTCAGGTGAGCCAGTCTTCGCTGGATCTTTCCACTGAGCTGACCTCGTCCGGCGCAGTAAACGTGGTCACCAAGTCAGGATCGAACAAATGGCATGGCCAGGGGTTTTATCTTTTCCGCGATCACACTCTGGGCGCTAAGATCGCCAACGTTGACGTTCCTTTCCAGCGCAACAATTTTGGAGGCGAATTCGGCGGACCAATCCTGGCGAACAAGCTGTTTTTCTTTGTGGATGCAGAACGGCTGAAGCAGGACCAGATTGAAACCGTGGCCAGCGGTGGCCCACTCGCTTCCAATATTGGCGGGTTCAATTCGCCCTTCCGCGATACAGAAGGGATTGCCAAGCTGGATTGGCATCCCAATGATAAATACAAGTTGTTTTACCGCTTCTCGTATGAGCAGAACCACAGCACCAAGGGCTTTATCCCCAACAGCTTCCAGCCTTTCACCAACGCCAATAACACGCCCGTGCATGCTGCCGGTGTGGATTTCAATACCGGATCATTCACGCATGCTGTCCGCTTCGGCTTTACCAAGTTCCGTAACGGCATCATCGATGCTACGAAGTCCGGCGTCTTTAATCCAGCGCCAGACGTCAGCATCACCCTTGGACCGAGCCTGACTTGCCTGGCGGGCGGAGTAGATTCCTTCTGCTCCGGCACCAACCTCCTGGCGCCGCAAAAGACGTACCAGGAAAACACTCAAGCCAAGTATGACGGCAGCAAGACTGTTCATTCGCACATTCTGCGTTACGGCTTTGGCTATAACCACATCCAGGGCGGCGGGTTTGCCAAGTTCTTCTCGCTGGCTCCTACGGTGAACGCAGGGCTGGCCAATTTCAATCCTCTTAACGCTCCATTCGCCGGTGGGGCTTCCAACCCTTTGAACTATCCCGCTCAACTGGTTTTCATGGGCAATGGACAGGGCTTCTCCTCAGAGAAACCAGCCTTCGGACTTCCCGGCGGTGGTCTGGGACCAGACAACCGCATACTGGGGTACGTGGGCGATGCATGGAAAATGCGCCCAAACCTCACAGTCAATTACGGCATCCGTTATGTGCATGACACAGGAAGAACGGACTCCGACCTGGCTCCTATTCCCTGTTCGCAACTAGATCCGGCCCTGGCGGCTCCGCTGGCTGCAGCCGGGACACCATGCAATGGCAACATTCTCGATCTTTTCGGCGCCGGTTTGGGCAACAGAGTTCGCGTTCCCGGACACAACTTCAGCCCGACAGCTGGATTTGCCTGGGACCCCACCGGCAACGCCAGGACTGTCATCCGCGCGGGTGCGGGCCTGTACTTTGAGAACTCCATCTTCAATAACAACCTCTTTAACCGTCCGGGCCGTCTGGCACAAGGGTTATTCCTGGCAGAAGCAGCGCCTTGCGCCGGTGGCGCTGTTAATCCCAATTTCACAATGCCGGGCGGTGCACCCATACCAGTAAACCTGGCCACTATTTGCGGACAGCCCATCGGCACTGTCCATGCGCAACTGGCGCAGTTACAAGCGGCTTACCAGGCAGCAACTCTTGCTGTTGGCCCGGCCAGCAATCCTGCCTTTATTGGCAACACGCTGGCTGCCGGCGGAAACATTAACGGCATCAACATGTTCGCCCCCAATTACCAGACCCCGCGTTCCCTGCAGATGAACATCGGGTTTGAGCATCAACTCGGCAAGGGCGTGGTTTTGAGCGCTGACTACGTCAGAAACGTCGGCACACATACGCTGCTGGCCATCGATGTGAACCATGTAGGCGATGTCCGGTTCTTTAACAAGACAGTGGCTACCAACGCAATTGCGGCTACTACGGCTGCCGCTGGATGCCCCGGTGGAGCGAGCGCTGCCGCTATTAATTGCGCTATCGCTGCCGGCAAAACAATCGCAGATTTTGCCGGAAACGGATTGGATTCCGGCACAAACGTGTGCGGTGGGTTCTCCTGCCCGAACGCTGCC
>DAHUXF010000439.1 GCA_027307295.1 Acidobacteriaceae bacterium | reverse complement strand
GGCATCCATGGACTCATACGTTTTCCCCGCTTCGGACAATGCCTGCCGCACCACCGGCACAATAGCGCGCAAGTGTTCGCGCGAAGCCAGTTCCGGCACCACGCCGCCATACGGCTGGTGCGTGGCAATCTGCGAAGAGACCACATTCGCAAGCAAACGTTCGCCATCGCAAACAACTGCCGCCGCCGTCTCATCACATGAGGTCTCAATGCCCAGGATGTAATTCTCAGACATACATCTAATATTATTGGATTTACCGTGGAATGGCAGCAAAGCCGGTTTTTGAGCCATTGGGACAGGCAAAATAGGCTTGGCTGAATTCTGATAAACCATTGAATCTTTCATCTGACAAAGCGCAGGCAGCCACCGGCATCGCACGCACGTTGCGCCAGCATGGTTACTCCGCCTACCTGGTGGGCGGCTGCGTTCGTGATCTCCTGCTGGGCCGTGAGCCTGCTGACTATGACGTGTCAACGTCCGCTACGCCGCGTGATGTCATCCGCATTTTCCCGCAGACATACGCGGTGGGCGCCCAGTTCGGCGTTGTTCTGGTCCCCGTTCGCCGCGACACCGCCTCTGGAGAGCCTGCCAACTACTCGATTGAGGTCGCAACCTTTCGCAGCGACGGCGCGTACTCTGATGGACGCCACCCGGATGAAGTCCAGTTTTCCAATGACGCGCGCATGGATGTGCAGCGTCGCGACTTCACCATCAACGGCCTGCTCATGGACCCGATCTCCAGCGAAGTCCTCGATTTCGTCGGCGGCCGAAAAGACCTTGCAGCGCACGTACTCCGCACTATCGGCGAGCCAGCCCAGCGTTTCGCCGAAGACAAGCTGCGCATGCTCCGCGCCGTGCGCTTTGCCGCGCGCTTCGGCTACACCATTGAAGACAAAACATTCTCCGCCATCCGCGAACTAGCTTCGCAGATTCATCAGGTAAGCCGTGAACGTATCCGTGATGAAATCCTGAAAATGCTTACTGAAGGCCGCGCCCGCTGCGCCTTTGAACTGCTGGACCAGACCGCGCTGCTGCAGGAAGTGCTGCCCGAGATCAAAAAGATGCAGGGCGTGCAGCAACCGCCGCAATACCATCCTGAAGGCGATGTCTGGATCCACACGCTGATGTTGCTGGAGGGACTGCCCGCAGGTTGCTCCCGAACGCTGGCGCTTGGCGCGCTGTTGCATGATGTCGGCAAGCCGCCAACGTTCCGCATTGCTCCGGACCGCATACGCTTTGACCAGCATGCTGAAGTGGGAACGAAGATGGCGGAAGAAATCTGCCGCCGCTTTCGCCTGTCGAATGATGACACGGACCAGGTGCTCTCTCTGGTGGCCAACCATATGCGCTTTGCCGACGTTACGCGGATGAAGGAGTCCACACTGAAGCGTTTCTTCCGCCTGCCCAAATTTGAGGAACAGCTGGAACTCCATCGGCTGGATTGCATGAGCAGCCATCGGGACTTAGGCCTATACGAATTCGCGCGGGAAAAATTCCACGCTCTACCGCCAGAACAGATACGCCCCGTTCCGCTCATTACGGGAGACGATCTAATCGCCGCCGGCTATCGGCCTGGCCCGTTGTTCAAGGAATTGCTGACCGCTGTGGAAGATGCGCAGATGGATGGATCGGTCAGCACGAAAGCAGAAGCGCTTGAACTGGTGCAGCAAAAAAACACAACGCGGACGTCGACGGATTGAGTGGAATGATCTGGCAGGGTTATCGCCGCGTATGCAAAAACTTTAGCTCACGAGCGCCAGGAATGCGCGTACGATCTCCGCTTCTTCGGCATCTCCCAGGACGGTGCGCAGGTCAAGCACTACCCGGCCATCTTCTACTCGGGAAACAATGGGCGGATGATGCGCGCGCAGGCCAGCGGCAAGTTTTTCTGCGCTGAGTGACCGCGCTGTCACGGCAAGCAGAAAGGTTGGCAACGTTGAAGTAGGCGCTGATCCGCCGCCCACCAGAGATTCACCCGCAATGATCTCCGCCTGCAACTGGGGTGAAGCTGCAAGCCTTTCCTGCAAGGCTTCCGCGCGAACGCGTATCTCTGCCGCGCTCATACGCACCATCCGCAGGAACGGAATCGCCTGATGGTCCTGGCGGACATATTCCATAAGCGTGGCTTCCAGCGCTGCATAGGTCAGTTTGTCTACCCGCAACGCGCGGAAAAGCGGATTAGCGCGCACTTGCCGGACCAGCTCTTCACGGCCACTGACCAGGCCGGCCTGGGGGCCTCCCAGCATCTTGTCGCCGCTGTAAGTAATCACGTCCACGCCGGCACGCAGGCTGTCCATGACTCCGTTTTCGTTGACGCCAAGCCCGCGCAAAGGCAGCATAGCGCCGCCGCCCAGGTCTTCCATGACAGGAATTTTGTGCTTGCGTCCCAACGCTGCTAACTCTTCCAAGGCAGGCTGCTCGGTAAAGCCGATAATGGCGAAATTGGAGCGATGCACGCGCAGCAGCAGCCGGGTCTTTTCACTGATAGCACGCTCGTAATCAACCAGACGCGTGCGGTTGGTAGTTCCCACCTCGCGCAAGATTGCTCCGGACTTGGCCATAACGTCAGGAACACGGAAAGAGCCGCCGATCTCCACCAGCTCGCCGCGCGAGACAATGACCTCTCCGCCTTCCGCCAACGTATTCAACGCCAGCATGACCGCAGCAGCACAATTGTTGACCACCACCGTGCGAATGCCGCTGATCCCTTCCTGGTTCAGCAGGCGGGAGAAGAGGCGCTCCACGTGAACGTCACGTTTGCCACGTTCGCCTGTGCTGCTATCGAATTCCAGGTTTGAGTACCGGCCCGCAACGGCAATGATCCGTTGGATGGCTGCTTCCGCCAGCGGAGCCCGGCCCAGGTTCGTGTGGAGAATAACTCCGGAAGCGTTAATGACCGGCTGCAAAGAAAATTCCAGAGCAGTGCGCAGGTGCCGTTCTACAGCAGCGGGCAGATTCAGAACGGCCAAGGCCACCGATTCACGCGCGCCGAGCGTTCCTGCGCTGATCTCCTCGCGCAGGGTCGCAA
>DAHUXF010000438.1 GCA_027307295.1 Acidobacteriaceae bacterium | reverse complement strand
CTGCAAGCGTGATAGCTCCTGGAGGAGCGGTGGTCAATTCGACGTCCTCTTCTGCTACCAGCTTTAACGTGCCTGCGGCCACTCTGCCTACAACAGGTACATATGACGTTCTGGTCCACCCAACAGGCGCAACTTCCGGAAGCGTTTCGGTCAGCGTCAACCTTCAAGGACAACTGAGAAGCGGCGGTTCGACAATCGATGACGGCAACGCACTCTCGACGAATCTGGTGGGTTTGTTTGCCATGAATGAAGGCAGTGGTGCGACCGACATGAACTTAGTTGATAACCAGCCAGCCACTTTCAGCGGCACTAGCTTGCCCACATGGAACACTATCGATCCGTCCATCCTCTTCCAGGGAGGCGGCTCTCTGGCGAGCTACCTGAATGCAGGAGCAGATCTGACTTTCGACAAACTTCCCACCAGCAAAACAACGATTGTGGCGAAGGTATTTGTGGATTTCGTCACCGCCGCAGGATTGGTGGAGAAGGTCAATACTTCCTCCGCGGGCCTGGTTTTTGGCTTCGACAGTACGGGAGCGTTGCGGCTGACGGTTATCAAGAGCGGTGGGAATCTGCGTGCCAATACCGGGGCAGGCGCGGTGGTGAACGGACAGTGGCTGCAGTTGGCGGTTACCTACGATGGCACCGTAGGCACCGCATCGGCTACGCACTTGTATGTGAATGGCGTGGAACAGACACAAGTTGGATCGAGCGATGGGACCGGCACCCTCAGCTACTCCGGTGCAACCAGCCAGCCATTCCGCATCGGCAACGCCAGCTATGATTTCCCCGGAGCATTGAATGGGAAGATGGCGTATGTGGCGGTCTACCGTGGACGCATTCTCTCGCCCACCGAGTTGAATCAGCTTGATGCGCAACTGCCGGTCGACAACATCGATGTGAACGGACCCATCGCACCCAATGGCGCGGCTTTTCCGGTGAATATCACTTCCACGGGCCAGAATGCGCGGCTGCTATTTACGGCCAAGGGTGGTGAAAATGCGACAGTCCAACTGGGCAGCAACACGCTGGGCTCGGTCACGGTAAGCCTTCTCAACTCTGACGGCACAACATTGACTTCTGCGACCTCCTCGGCCAGCAGCTTTACCTTGCCCTCCATGATGGCTCCAACGAACGGCGTGTATGCCGTCTATGTTCACCCCAACGGCGGGAGCGGAGGAAGCATCAACGTCACGCTCACCTTGGAGGACACGCCTTCGCGTCCGACCGGAAAGGTCTTAGATACATCGAATCCGCTCGCGACAAACCTACAAGGGCTGTTTGTAATGAACGAGGCAACAGGCAATACGGATTTGAATCTCGTTGATAATCAGACGGCGAGTTTCTCGGGATCGACCCTGCCCACGTGGAACACGTCTGATCCATCGATAATTTTTGCTGGCGGCGGTTCCCTCGTCAGCTATTTGAATGCAGGAGCGGACCTCGCGTTCGATCAGCTTCCGACCAGCAAAGTCACGATCGTGACCAAGGTGTATCTCAACGCGTTGGGCGGAGGCCTATGTGAGAAGAACGACGTAAACCAAATCGCGGGCTTCCTGTTCGGCACTGATAGCACTGGCGCCATTCATCTGGAGATAGAACACAGTCAGACCAACATGCATGTGGCCACAGGGTCCGGGATTGTGGGCACAGGTCAATGGGTGCAGGTGGCGTTCACCTGGGACGGCACGGTGGATGGCACGGCATCGGCACATCTGTTCCTGAACGGTGTGGAGCAGGACAAGCCTACAGCGGTCAATCCAGTAGGAACTCTCACATATGCCAATGCGACCGACAAGCCCTTCCGTCTTGGCAACGTCGGCTTCCATGATGCGGTCGGATCTCTGAACGGAAAGATGGCTTATCTGGCCGTCTATCGCGGGCGCATTTTGTCTACAGCAGAACTCAACCAACTGGATGGTCAACTCCCGATTCACTGATTGCATTTGGTAAAACACAGAAAATGAAAAAACAATTCATAGGGCAAAAAGGTAACGCATGAAAGTTCGTACAGTGCTGAATTGCTTGAGTATGTTCGCGTTGGTTCTCGGATTTTTCCTGCATGTGAATGCTCAGGACGTCGCGGCCCCCCTCCACCAAGCGCAATTGCTTACTTTGCTTTCCGATGGGCGCACCCTGCTAGCCGGCGGATTCAACGGCAATCATGAACCTACCGCCGATGTATTCCTGACAGGCGGTGCTGACGCAATGGAAAAGTTGATCGTGCACCTGAATGTGGCGCGCGCGGGCCATTCGGCCACTGTCCTGCCCGATGGCACGGTCTTGATTTTCGGTGGTGTTGGTCGAGACGGCAAGGTCGTAGCGAGTGCTGAATTGTTTGATCCAGCGACGAACCAATTTTCCATCTTGACGGATATCATTGCCGTTCCCCGTGCCTTTCACACGGCAACGTTGCTCACCGATGGCAAAATCCTCCTGGCCGGCGGCGTAACCGCTGGGGGACAATTTTCCGATGACATCCAGCTGTTGGACTGGCGCACGCATTCTGCCTTGAGCATGCAGTCTTTCTTGATGAGCCCGCGCGAAGGACAAACCGCGATTCTTCTGGCTGACGGAGGAGTGCGCGTTTCCGGAGGCACGGATCGATTTGGACGTCCTGTACAACTTGACGAGATATTCGATCCTGTAAGCAAACGATTCAGGTTCGTGAATTCGTCAGAAGGTGCGGATTTCCCGCGGACGTTAGGAATCGCGGCATCCATTCCGGACGATGGAGCTGCTGGAGTTAGTCTGCAAGGCCAAATCGCCATTCGTTTTAGCGCACTGGCAAACGTCCGAACGGTAACTGCAAAAAATCTGGTGCTGACCGGGCCTGACGAACAAGTCATCCCGGCGAGCGTGGCCGCTGCCGAGGGTGGACGGCTGGCGTTTGTTCTTCCCGCTGCTCCGTTGCAGCCCGCCACATCCTACGTTCTGCGCGTCAAGGGAGTGACGGACAATAGCGGTCAACTCTTGCCTGACGCCTCGATTACATTTGAGACAGAAGGAACGCCCGCGGATCAGCCAG
>DAHUXF010000437.1 GCA_027307295.1 Acidobacteriaceae bacterium | reverse complement strand
CCCCCGGTTTGAAGGATGCATCGCAGCACGATGCTGCGTGCGTTCAGCCAGTCCAGTCAAGCAATGATGCGGCGAAGATGGATGCGCCAGAGCTAACGGCAACTCCCATCTGGGCTGGTGGCCGCGAAGTCGGGACCATTGTTGCCGTGCGCGGAGCATGCCATTGCCAGACCACCAACTGTGACCAACTTGTGTATCTGCGTGCGGGCCAGGGGTACAGGCTGGCTTTGCATGAAAAATATGCCTCACTTCATCCTATGAAGATCGTCAAACGAGGTATGCCTTCGCTTACGGGGCAACTGGAAGTCACCGCGGCAAAGATGGAAACAACAGTTTATGACTGGGACGGCAAAGACTATCATCCCAGTCTTTGTGCAACGGTGATCAAGGGCAAAAGAGTGCCCAGCATCGTGCAGCACCCTTGCAAAGCATCTGCGCATTGAAAGGCAGGGTCCGGTGAACTGGTTTTCAAGGAGACAAATGGCGTCATTTAAGCAGTCCGTGGCAATGGTCCTTATCTTCATCTTGCTGCCTATGTTTGCGGCCGCGCAACGCCTGCCTGCGGGCGTTATTCCGGAACATTACGCGCTGAGTTTTACTCCCGACCTGCAAAAGGCCGCCTTTACCGGCCAGGAAACCATTGATGTCCAGGTGCTGAAGGCCGCCAGCACAATTGTGCTGAACGCCGCTGAGCTACAGTTACAGGAAGCAACGGTCACGCAAGCCGGGAAGACGCAAACGGCACAGACGAGCCTGCTGCAGGAAAAAGAACAGGCCACGCTGACGTTTGCTGAAGAGTTGCAGCCAGGGCCAGCCAGCATCCACATCAAATTCAGCGGCACGCTGAACGACAAGCTGCGCGGCTTCTACCTGGCCAGGACAAAAGAGCGCAGCTATGCGACCACGCAGTTTGAAGCAACGGATGCACGGCGGGCTTTCCCGTCATTCGATGAGCCTGAATTCAAAGCGACGTTCGATATCGCGCTGACGGTTGACAAAGCGGACACGGCAATTTCCAACGGACGGATTATTTCCGATATGCCCGGACCCGCAGACGGCAAACATACAATTCAGTTTTCTACCACGCCGAAAATGTCTACGTACTTAGTGGCCATGGCAGTTGGTGATTTTGAATGCATTGAGGACGCGGCGGACAATATTCCCATTCGTGTGTGTGGAACTCCGGACAAAAAGCCGTTGAGCGCAGCCGCTCTGCGGTATGCAGGTGAAATCCTGAAGTTTTATAACCAGTATTACGGCATTCCTTATCCGTTTGGAAAGCTGGATATTGTGGGCTTGCCTGACTTTGAAGCCGGAGCTATGGAGAATACAGGAGCAATTTTCTATCGCGAGTCTCTGTTGTTTATTGACGATAAAAACTCTTCAGTGGATTCTCATCAGGCGGTTTTTGAAGTGCTGGCGCATGAGATGGCCCATCAGTGGTTCGGCGATCTGGTAACCATGAAATGGTGGGACAACCTCTGGCTGAATGAAGGTTTTGCCACTTGGATGGCTTTAAAGCCTTCGCAGGCGCTCCATCCGGAGTGGAATGCCACACTGGATGCGGTTAAGGCGACCAATGATGCGCTGGAGCTTGATGCGCTGCTGAATACGCATCCGGTCCGCATGAAGACCGACACTCCCGAAGAGATCAGCGCACTGTTTGATCCCATTTCTTATGAAAAAGCCGGCGCGGTATTACGCATGCTGGAGTCTTATGTGAGTCCGGATGTATTTCGCCGGGGCGTGAACATGTATCTGCGCAGGTTCTCTTACGGCAGCGCCACGGCGGAAGACTTCTGGAATGCGTTGAGCGCGGCGTCAGGGCGTCCGGTGTACAGAATCATGCCATCGTTTGTTGATCAGGCAGGCGAGCCGCTGGTTACGGTGAAGTCAGAATGCCAGAATCCACAAGTTGCAGCGGCCCGGCCGGTGAAGTCAAAGCGGGCGCGGCGCAGACGGGAAACAAAACCACAACCGAAGACGCTGGTCACAGTCACACAGCGCCGGTTCCTCGCCGATTTGAGCACAGCCGCAAAGAAAGACCAGGTATGGATGGTGCCGGTATGCGTTAAAACCGGAGGCGGAGCCAAGCCCTTCTGCCAGATACTGAGCCAGCGCGAGCTTACGTTGCCGATAGCTGGCTGCGCGCCCTGGGTATTCGTGAACGGGAATGCGGCGGGCTATTACCGTACCCAATATGACAAGGCTGACTTGCAGAAGCTAAGCCTGGTGGCGCAGACAGAGTTGACAACGGCGGAGCGCATCACGATGGTGCAGGATGAGGCAGCGCTGGTTGGCTCCGGACAGGAAAGCATGGGAGTATTTCTGGATCTGGTGGCGGCGCTGCATCCGGATGCAGAACGCGCGGTGGTAGAAAGTTATTTACCCACGCTGGATTACATCAATAGCTATCTCCTTTCCGGGAGCCACGCGAATGACTTTCGCGCCTGGGTGCGTTCGAACTTTCAAACCATGATGATGAAGGTTGGATGGACGCCTGCTCCGGATGAAAACGCTGAGACCCACACGCTGCGCGGCGATCTGATTCATATTCTGGGCATGGTGGGAGAAGACCCGGAAACAATCAAAAAGTCCACCACTCTGGCCGAACAATATCTGAAGGACCCGAATTCAGTGGATGCAAGCATTGCCAAAGACACCTTGGAAGTTGCCGCGCATTTTGGAGATGATGCGCTCTTTGAGCAATATATGTCAGCCCTGCGGCAGATGCACTCACCGGAGCAGTATTACAACGTGGGCAGAGCATTGGCTGAATTTCGCGGTCCCAAAATGGTGGAGCGGGTGCTGGAACTGGGTATTTCCGATGAAATCCGTAACCAGGATGCGGCACACCTTATGTCCGCTGTGCTCTCAAACGCTGACGACCAGAAGTTTGCATGGGACTGGATCAAGGCCCATTGGGCGGCGGTGGAGAAGAAGAGCACGATGGCCAGCGGGCCGGAAATCATCAATGCCACGCGGAAGTTTTGCAGCAGCGAGATGAGGGACGATGTCCAGGCTTTCTT
>DAHUXF010000436.1 GCA_027307295.1 Acidobacteriaceae bacterium | reverse complement strand
TTCATGGGCGTAAACTTCGCGTGTTTCTGGCAGTTCACGGTGATTGCGAAGAAGACCGGAGCCACGCGCAACTTGTTACGCGACGCGGTCGTCCCGCTGATCGGATTCGCATTCTGCGGGTTGATCTGGTGGAACCTGAACAATCTGGCCAAAACCGTCGGCGGCATTTGGTTTGCGATTGGAATCCTCTACGTCGGATACAAGACGAACTGGTTCCGCTCGGCGCCGGTGATGATCGATTTCAGCGACAACTGAATTTGTAATTTGGTAATCGGGTAATTTGGTAATTTGAAAACCGAGAACAGCACCGGTTTTCAATTACCAAATTACAAAATTACCCGATTACCAAATAAAACAGTGGACTTCGCCGGAGAGAGACAGCGGCCAAGTCCGGAGAGCAAAGAGAGCGGAAAACATGAAGGTCCGGGCATCAGTAAAGAAGATTTGCGACAAATGCAAGATTGTGCACCGCAAGGGCGTGGTGCGCGTGATCTGCGAGAATTCGAAACATAAACAGAGACAGGGATAAAGAATACGAACCTGATCGGGACGAAGGCCGAAGCCAGGCTGTAAACCGATCGATACTTGAGCTGCAAGGGACGGGTGAAGCGCGAAGAGAGCGCTGTCCCGCGCGAACGGAGCGCGAGGGCGGAGCAGAGAAGCGCAGGAGCCCTCAGGAGAAAAGACATGGCACGTATTTCGGGCGTTGATCTTCCGCGCAATAAACATGTGAACATCGCGCTGACATATATCTATGGCATTGGGAACTCGCGTTCCAAGCGGCTGCTGGACACGGCCAAGGTTGAGCCGATGAAAAAGGTCCAGGACCTGAATGAAGATGAGGTCAACCGCATCCGCCAAGCCATTGAGGCCGAAGGCGACGTGGAAGGCGATCTGCGCAAAGATATTTCCATGCACATCAAGCGGCTGATTGAAATCGGTTCCTATCGCGGATACCGCCATCGCCGCAATCTGCCGGTCCGCGGACAGCGCACCCATACCAACGCGCGTACTCGCAAAGGTCCGCGCAAGGGCACAGTGGCGAACAAGAAGAAGGCCGCAGCCAAGACCTAAGCAAGGCGCAACCATTCGTTGCCGGAACAGAATTTTTGAGCGGCGCAGTTCCGCCGCCTGAGGAAAATCGAGAACCACTATGGCGAAAGCAGCAGCACCAGCCGGAGGCGCAGCCGCCGGAACAAAGAGCAAGAAGAAAGTATTCAAGAAAAAGGAGCGGAAGAACGTCCCGCATGGCGTGGCGTTCATCCAGGCCTCCTTCAACAACACAATTGTGACTATCACGGACAGTGAAGGCCGTACGCTGGCATGGAAAAGCTCCGGCTCGCTGGGCTTTCGCGGTTCGCGCAAGGGTACTCCGTTTGCCGCGCAGCAGGCCGCGATGAATGCCGCCAACCAGGCGCGTGATCATGGCATGCGTTCGATTGAAGTGCGCGTCAACGGTCCCGGCTCCGGCCGTGAGTCCGCGATTCGCGCTTTGGCCGCCGCCGGTCTGGACGTGAAGACAATCAAAGACGTTACGCCCATTCCGCACAATGGATGCCGTCCGCCCAAGAGACGGAGAGTCTGAGGAATTGGTAATTGGGTAATTTGGCAATTGAGTAAATTAATAACGTGCGTTGTGGCAATTTTACTCATTTACTAAATTGTTTAAGCGGGTGAGTGCGCAGAGAGCGCCGTCCCGCGCGAACGAAGCACGAGGGCGGAGCAGCAGCAGCTGCGGAGCCCTTAAATAAAACGGATGGGGAAGAAGGGGAATACCACCCTGTAAACCCATCGACACTCGAAGAGGAGAATGAATGGCAAGATATAAAGGTCCGGTCTGCCGCCTTTGCCGCCGTGAAGGCATGAAACTATTCTTAAAAGGGGCCAAGTGTTTTACTGACAAGTGCCCCGTGGAAAAGCGCAACTTCGCTCCAGGCCAGCATGGCAAGGACCGCAAGGCCAAAGTTGTTGGTTACGGCTTGCAGCTCCGGGAAAAGCAGAAGACCAAGCGCATGTATTTCACCCTGGAAAACCAGTTCCGGAACTACTTTGAGAAGGCAGCACGCAAGCCCGGTGTTACCGGCGAACTTCTCTTGCAGCAACTGGAGCGCCGCCTGGATAACGTAATCTACCGCATGGGCTTCGGCACTTCGCGGGCGCAGGCGCGCCAGCTGGTGCGGCATGGCCACATCGACGTGAACGGACGCCGCGTCGACATTCCGTCCTACCAGGTGAATGCCGGAGACGAGATACAGGTGCGCGATAAAGCGAAGAAGTTTACGGTGATTGAGGGCGCGCGCGATTACTCCAGCCATCAGCCGGTCGTAGGCTGGCTGGAAGTGGACAGCGACAACCTGAAAGGCCGCGTTCTTGCCTTGCCGAAGCGTGAAGACATCAATGCGCCGGTCAATGAACAGTTGATCGTCGAACTGTACAGCAAGTAGCGGGCAGAGGCTCGAAGGGGCGAAACAGCAAAGCGTTGTGGAGCCCTTGAATAGAACGATTTTTTTTAGACGCAGCACGTGACTTCAAAGTTCCTGGCGGGTTATCAACCCGCCAGGAGCAGGATGAATCAGAGCAAGGGAGCCGGGCATCCAATAGGTTCCCCTGGTTGATCCACATCATTTGTTTGGCCCAGGAGTGGGTGGTCCATTGCCATCTGCTCCTCAATCGCCCGCACCAGAACAGCCTTGTGGCCTTCAAAGCCCATGCGCCAAACGGAGCGGAGTTGAAAGGAAAAGAAGAATGGTTCTCTGGAGAGGTTTCCAAAAGCCCAAGCGTCTCGCGACCGATACCGAGACACTCACTGATAAATATGGCCGCTTCTACGCCCAGCCCTTTGAGCGCGGATTTGGCACCACCATTGGCAACGCTCTGCGGCGCGTTCTGCTCTCTTCGATTGAGGGCGCGGCCGTTACAGCCGTGAAGATTGAAGGTGTGTTGCATGAGTTCCAGTCCATCCCCGGCGTGGTGGAAGATGCAACCGACATCATCCTGAATCTGAAACAGGTGCCGTTCAAGCTGAACGGCGACGGTCCGAAAGCCATCTACCTCA
>DAHUXF010000435.1 GCA_027307295.1 Acidobacteriaceae bacterium | reverse complement strand
CGCGGCAGAAGATGCCTTGCGCCTTTACTACCGTATCTATGAATACTTTCCCAATTCGCCCCTGGCGGGTGAAGCGCTGTGGCGCGCTGCGGACATCCGCTGGCAGCTGGAAAAAAGCGACGTGCGGCTGCGTCCGTCATCGCGTGAGATGGACCCCAACATGCGCGATGCCATGGACGACCAGAACATGAAGCTGGTGATCAAGAAATTTCCGCACAGCAAGTGGGCTGACCTGGCCGCCTTTGACCTGATCGACAACAAGCTTTGCGGCTCATGGAAGGGTGAAACCAAATGCCCGGACAAAGAAGCGGAGCTTTACGAAAAGTACGCGCGGGAGCATCCGCAATCACCCAAAGCGCCGGAAGCACTGTATAACGCCGCATGGCGCATGGGCGCGCTGGTGGAAATGTACAAGACGCAGCACGAACAGGATAAAGCGGAAAAAGCGCGCCGCAGAGGCGTTGAACTGGCCCAGGAGATTGCGGCCAAATATCCTGAAGGCGACTGGAAGCCGCGCGCCGCCGAGCTGATGTATGCTCTGCAACAGGGAATCTCCACCTATGACGCTGACCAAGCCCGCGGCAAATAACCCGCAGCCGGAGGAAGTTTGCACGATTATCTGCTCTCATTGCTTTTAGGAATCATTGAAGGTCTCACGGAATTTTTGCCGGTCAGCTCCACCGCCCACCTGCGCATCTCAGAAGCGCTGCTGGGGATTGACCTGGGCAATGGCTTCTGGAAGATGTACTCCATCGTGATCCAGCTGGGCGCGATTCTCTGCCTGCCGATTTATTTCTGGCCGCGCATCAGGCGCTTCCTGGCAACATTTCCGCGTGGAGAGCGCAATGACCGCACCGCGCTTACGCATCCGCTCACGCTGGTGATGATTGCATTTGTATGCACGGCGGGCCCCGCGTTTCTGCTGACCAAAATCATCGGCAAGCATCTGGAAAGCCTGTACGTGATGGGCGTGGCGCTGCTGGTTGGCGGCATTATTATGTGGATCATCGACGCGCATTTTGGCTCTCCGCGCACCGTGGGCCGCCACATGACAGAGCACATGGAAGAAGTATCCACGATTCAAGCCATCTGGATCGGCATATGCCAGATCGCCTCGGCAGTGTTTCCGGGCACCTCGCGATCCATGTCCACCATTGCCGCCGGACAGGTGGCCGGAATGTCCCGCACAGCGGCGCTGGAGTTTTCATTCTTTCTCTCCATTCCAACCATGGTCGCGGCCACCGGCTATGACCTGCTGCGCACGCTCCATCCCAAACACGGCGAACCCCTTGGCTCCATGCCCGCCGACACGCACGAGTGGATCGTGCTGATGATCGGCTTTGTGGTCTCATTCATTGTGGCGCTGGCCGTGGTGGCATGGTTCATGAACTGGGTACGCAAGCGCGGATTCGCTCCGTTTGCCATCTACCGGATCATTGTCGGCATTGCCGTGCTGGTGTGGGTGATGAAGGGGCACGCATAGAGGCTATTACCGCAAAGGGCGCGACGGTTCGGAATTTGCCGCCCATACCCAGCCCTGCAAGGGCGAAAAGAGCCTCGGTACAACACTCAAGCCTACGAGATATGCTCCTTCTGCGATTGCGAGAAGATCCCGTGGCACGGAAACGATACATATCGCTGGGTTAGTCCTTTTGGACTCGCCAGCATGATAGGGAGCATGGGTGTGACTTCTGGTGAAAAATAACGAGCCCGAGCGTTGTATGGTACCTAGGATTCCCGCATCTTGTGCTTGGAACCAGCACCTTTGCTGCGCAAAGGGTGGGATCAATTCCGCCCACCCCTCACCGTCCGTTCAAGAAATCTTCCAGCACCGTGACATATTTCTCCGGCTCCTCATACGAGGGCAGATGGCCGCTTTGCTCGAAGAAGACGAGCTTTGCGCCGGGGATTGCGTGCGCCAGCCGCCATGCCGTCAGTGGCGCAACGTTCATGTCATAACGGCCGGTAATGACCAGCGTAGGAAACTGAAAGCCCGTGAGCCTGGAAGTGAGGTCAAGGTCGCTGGTTGCTTTGGCCACGGCTTCGGAGACTGCCGGCTCGAATCCCAGATCGCCCATGTGGCTCATGTAGGCGTCACGCTTCTCCTGCGAATAGAAGATCATGCGGAAGTGGTTGCGCAGTCCAGCCCTGGCCGCAGCTTCGGTGGATGGACCCAGCCTTTTCTGCTCCTGCTGGTCTTGTTCCTCAATGTCAGGAAAGACCTCCGGCAGCACGTGCACAATCTTCTTCCATGATGGGCCGGGAGAGTCAGAAAGCACAAGCTTTGCCACATGCTCAGGATGAACTGCGGCGTAGGCCATGCAGAGCAACCCGCCATAAGAATCGCCCACTAAGGCAATTTTCGCCAGCCCGAGTGCCTGGCGTACGGCCTCCAGATCGGCAACCTGTGCGTCCATGGATTGCGAAGCCCCAGCCTGCATCTGCTTGGAGACGCCGGTGCCGCGCTGGTCATAGAAGACCACCAGGCGGTTTTTGGCAATCCTCTGCCATACATCGTTCTGCATCATATAGACATGGGAAAGCCCAGGCCCGCCGTTGACGGCGATCACAGGCACAGCCGTGCCGGTGGTCTGTTGCGCACCGAAAGTCTCATAGCCAAGATCGACTGCTTCAGTATGAACCACACCTTTTGTGTGCGCAACGGTTTGTGCTGCCAGAGCGGTGGAACATAGGAAGAGCACGAACACCATAAGCAGCTTCGTCAAAGCTATGACCTCGCGAAAACAGGATTGAGCGAGGATAGCAGAATGGCAGGGTGCTTTCGCGCGTTAGCAGGTCTATGGCGCGAGCAGATCCAGGCAAGCTCGAAAAAAGCGCCCCTCGCGGACGCCTTTTCACATGCAAGATTTTGTCTGCTTTGCGAATTACTGCTGCGCGCCAATGGACGTCTTCTCATTCACTGTGCGGCTGGCGGCGGTGGATGGCTGGCGGAAGAAGTTATGGTCATACAGCGCGCGATAGAACTTGCCGCTGATTTCGGCGGCCTTGGGTCCATACGTGGGGCGGCCTCCGCGGAGAAAGACGACCGTAACAATGTGTCCGTATTGCGTG
>DAHUXF010000434.1 GCA_027307295.1 Acidobacteriaceae bacterium | reverse complement strand
GTCCGCTGATAATGAGCTGGCGATGGGCCGCATCCATCTCCAGGGTGAGCGGCACCACCTTGCCGCCTTTGGCTTTGAGGTTGCGCTCCAGCAAAGGATGGCGGGCCGCCCGCAATTCAAGAAAATCTTCCGTCAGCTCCGGACGCACACATTCATAGTCAACGGCAAAGCGGGCTTTGCCGGTTTGCAACTCCACTTCCGCCATCACATCCGTGGCCAGGGCGATGCCTTCACTGTGTTCGCCCAGCCGCTCGGTCATCTCCTGCAAAATGCGCCGGACCTCAGCCTGCTCTTCTTCCAGCAGACGGACGAGATCATTGTTCTGCTCAATGGTCTCCAGGGGCTCAATGAACATGGTCTGGCCGCTGGAACTGGCCCCATGCACCACGCCATTGACGCGCTTGCGCTGCTCGGTCTTGACCGGGATGACAAAGCGCTCGCCGCGGATTGTGACCAGCTCATCCTGAACGGCGCCGCCTTCTGACAGCCTTCGCAGGTAGCCATGCAGCGATTCCTGAATAACGCGTTTTTGTTTTTCCACGTCACGCCGGATGCGCGTGAGTTCGGCGGAGGCGCGGTCGTCGAGCGTGCCGTCCGGCTGGATCTTGTTGCGGAAAAAACGCAGCAGCAGCGTGAAGTCGGCAATCTGCTGGGCAAGCTCCAGCATGCCGTGCCAGTGTTCTTTAACGGCGTCCGGCGGATGCAAAGCCATTTCACGCCATTCGGAAGCTTTGTCTATCAGCAAAACCAGGTCACGAATCTGTTCGATTTCAAGCGTAGCGCCGGGAATTCTGGCCTTGGCGAGAAGGTTGCGCGCATCAAACAGCCCGGCAAAGTCAAACCTGCCTCCAGCAGAGTAAAAGCGCCGGGATTCATCGGCCAACTGCTGCTGGCGGTTGATCCATGCACGGTCCAGCGACGGTTCCAGTTGTGCGACCCGCGCCTTGCCCAGCGGCGAGCTGACATATGCGCCCAAAACGTCACGAAAGTGATCGAATTCCAGGACGTGGGACGAAGAATGCTGGAGCGGTTGCGGGACCATGTAAATATGATGTTAGCGCAAGTCTGCAACGAAAGCAGACTTGGCAATTTAAGCCGGTGGGGGCCGCAAACTGCTCGAGGTGGGATGGAAGGCGGCCAACGGAGAAAGCCTCCTGCCTCACAAACGTACGGGGAGAGGATTCCAGAATCGCTGGCCGCCCACACTTGAACGAACTGGCATTCTCAAAAATAGCCGATCAGCGAATGCAGTTCTATCCTATCACTTGTGAAAACGCCATAGGAATTGACTATAGAGGCATTTGTCCCAAAAAGGGCGCCCCAGAGAGATGCGTCCCTCTGGCTCTGGCAAGTGAACGCGTGCGCCGAAGCTGCTAAACTCTAGGCATTATGACCTTCCCCGTTACCCGTCTTCGCCGGATGCGCCAGACTGACTCTCTGCGGTCGCTGGTGCGCGAAACCCGTCTCACGCCCACAGGCTTTATCTATCCGTTGTTTATCTGCCCGGGCGAAGGCGTGCGCAAAGAGATCAGCTCCATGCCGGGCGTGTTCAACATCTCTGTGGATGAAGCGGTCAGAGAGGCGCGCGAGGTTGAATCGCTTGGGGTAGGCGGCATTATTTTGTTCGGCCTGCCGGAGAAGAAAGACGAAGTGGCCACGGGAGCCTGGGCGGATGACGGAATCGTGCAGCGCGCCACGCGGGCCATCAAGCGCGAGGTGCGGAGCCTGGTGGTCATGGGCGATGTGTGCCTGTGTGAGTACATGTCACACGGACATTGCGGCATTGTCCAGAGGAAAACTCCGGTGGGCGGAACAGCGGCTTTGAAGCGGAGCAGCGCGGGCAACGGCGGAAGAAGTAGCGCCGCCGCGGCGCAGGCTGCCGCCGAGCCGGAATACGAGATCCTGAATGACCCGACGCTGGAAATTCTGGCCAGGACCGCCGTTTCCCAGGCCAAGGCCGGCATGGACATTATTGCCCCATCAGACATGATGGATGGCCGCGTGGGCGCGATCCGGCGGGCACTGGATCAGGCCGGGTTTACGAATATGCCTATTCTTTCTTACGCGGCCAAATTTGCTTCAGGGTTTTATGGCCCGTTCCGTGAAGCCGCCGATTCAGCGCCGCAGTTCGGGGACCGCCGCTCCTACCAGATGGATGGAGCCAACCTGCGCGAAGCCATGCGCGAGATTGCGCAGGACATTAAAGAAGGCGCGGAAATGATTATGGTGAAACCGGCCATGCCCTATCTGGACGTGATCAGTGAAGCGCGCCGCCGCTTTGATCTGCCGCTGGCGGCTTACCAGGTTTCCGGGGAGTACGCGATGCTGCAAGCGGCCATCCGCAATGGCTGGCTGGACCGCGACCGCGTGATTCTGGAGTCGCTTACGTCGATCCGCCGCGCGGGCGCGCAGCTGATTCTGACGTATTTTGCCAAGGATGCTGCGAGACTGCTGGGTTAGCTCTGTGTATGCTGAAACTTTCTTTTGGTCCGTCGCGTCCATGCCCGCCAAAACCGGATGAATACTATAGCACCTAGCATCGCGGGTAAAATCGAAGCTTCAGGGCCAACCTGACGAATGTAGTAAATCCCTGAAGATTCCCCGGATTCGTAAGGGCGCAGAAGGAAGTGCACCATCACGCCAGCGAGGATCGCGCCCAGAACCGCGAAAGCAGTGTCTCCCATTGTTCCACAGTCCGGCCGACGGAAAATCCTTCCTGCCAGCAGACCGGTCATCAAGCCAACAAGACCATAGGACAGTAAGGCAGTCATCATGTATGCTCGCTGCCATTCTGAGAAGTCTCCTCTTCGTCCTCATCTCCTTCATTTTCCGCTGCTTGTTTCAGATGGTGCACGCTTTTCATAGCGTGAATGGTGAAGGCGACCACGCCGATCAGCAGCAATCCGGCGAGAGGATAGGGCAACCACAGCCAGCGCAGCTGTTTTTCTGACTGCTGCAGCGCCTGCTCCGCCTGGTGATGCGTATTTTCAGCAGAAACCTCAAGGTTGATGACACCCAAATCCTGCGGGGCTGCGCGGTATTTGGCGAGAAAGTCTTCCGGTAATCCCTGCCCG
>DAHUXF010000433.1 GCA_027307295.1 Acidobacteriaceae bacterium | reverse complement strand
GCCGGTTTCTGGACTCCAGTGGCTTTGGTTCTGCTTAGCTCACTCATGCGCTGCGTGCCCAGAAGCCGGGTCTCACGGATGATTGCGCTAAAGATCGTGATGATGCTCTGCCGGCCGAGCGGTCCGCTGTTTTGCTCCGCGATGCGGTCCATGACTTGCTGCTCCCGGCTTCCGTCATAGGCCGGCAATCCTGACATGACTTTGACGGCGGCTATTTCACAGGCGATGGCCGCCCGCTGATTGAGCAGGCGGAGCAGTTCGCTATCCAATGCGTCAATCTGCTGCCGCCAGCCACTCAGTGTGGCTTTTCCGTCACCGTTTTGTTGGCCCATAATAGCTCCTGAAAAGCAAAACCGCGACCCCTTAGGATCGCGGCTTCTGCGGTAATTTATGATGTCTAACTTTTTATTGCGTTGTCAGCACACCATCCGCGTAGCCGCTACCCGTAAAGTAGTAGCGGTAAGTAAACGCGAACGTAAATCGGTTGGTGTACATGCTCAGGCGGATAGTAGTCTAAATTTTCCAGTACTGTCAAGAAAGTTCATCAATTTTTTATGTAAGATCCTTGCTTGAGGGAGACGCATTGACCACAAGTTCTTCATTTCAGTGCTCTATTGCTCCCTGGCTTTCCGTCAGGCAGGGCGCCAAAGCCGTGGAATTTTACAAAGCAGCGTTTGGCGCGGCTGAGGTCTTCCGCATTGATGCCCTCGACGGGGCCGTGGTGGCCCGGCTTTCTGTTGAGGGCGCGGAGTTCTGGCTGGGCGATGAATCTCCGCAGCACCACAATTTCAGTCCTGAGTCGCTTGGCGGCGGCACCGTTCGGATGGTCCTGACGGTTGCCCATCCTGACGCTGTTTACAAGCGTGCAGTGAATGCTGGCGCAACCGCGGTCGTCCCCGTAAGCGAGATGCACGGCTGGCGTGTGGGACGCATTGTTGACCCTTTCGGACATCACTGGGAGATTGGCCGTGAACTTGGCGCTTAGACGCAAAGACAGAAAGACGTCCTGAAAAAATATGAATAAAACTACAGACCATAAGACCGCCGCAGCCCCGGCAAGGCAAGAAGGCAATTGGCAGGCGTATGTAGAAGACTTTCGCCGCGCCGGGCATGAGGCGGTTGATTGGATTGCGCAGTATCTAAGCAATGTCTCAGAGATGCCGGTGCTGGCGCAGACCAAACCGGGCCAACTGCTGGACGCGCTGCCGCTCTCCGCGCCGGAAAAAGGCGAACCGTTTGATGCCATCCTGCGCGACTTTGACCGCCTGGTGATGCCTGCGGTAACGCAATGGAACCATCCGCGCTTCTTTGCCTACTTTGCCTGCACCGGATCGACTCCCGCGATTCTGGGAGAGATGCTGGCCGCGGCGCTCAACACCAACGGCCTGCACTGGAAGACCTCGCCTGCAGTGGCCGAACTGGAGCAGCGCGCTCTGGACTGGATGCGGCAGTGGATTGGTCTCTCTGACGAATGGTTCGGCATTGTCTATGACACGGCTTCCACCAGCAGCATGCATGCCGTTGTCTGCGCGCGTGAGATGGTCGATCCACAGGCGCGCACCGCCGGAAGTACGAACAATCTGGTGCTCTATACGTCCGACCAGGCGCACATGTCGATTGAGAAGGGCGCAATTGCCGTGGGCGTTGGACAAAAGAATGTACGCAAAGTGCCGTCTGATGCGGAATTCCGCATGCGCGCTGATGCCCTGGCCCGGATGGTGGAAGAGGACAAGCAGGCAGGGAAGCGTCCTTTCTGCGTGGTGGCCACGGTGGGGACAACGTCTTCCACCAGCATTGATCCGGTGCCGCAGATTGCCAACATTGCGGAACAACACGGAATGTGGCTGCACGTGGACGCAGCCTATGCCGGCGCAGCGGCCATCCTGCCGGAACACAGGCATATTCTGGATGGCGCGGAGCGGGCGCATTCCCTGGTATTCAATGCGCACAAGTGGCTGCTCACGCCGATTGATCTCAGCGCCTTCTATACCCGCCGTCCGGACATCCTGCGCCGCGCCTTCTCTCTGACGCCGGAATATTGAAAGACACAGGATGATCCCCGCGCTCACAACCTGATGGATTATGGCGTGCCGCTGGGCCACCGCTTCCGCGCGCTGAAGTTGTGGTTTGTGATGCGGTACTTTGGCCGCGAGCGCATTGAAGCCATGTTGCGGCAGCACATTCAGTGGGCCAAAGATTTTGCCGCGCTGGTGGATGCGCATCCGCAGTTTGAGCGCCTTGCGCCGGTCCCGCTCTCCGTGGTCTGTTTCCGTTACAAGGGTTCTGACGATGAAAACAAAGCCATCATGGAAAAGGTGAATGCTTCCGGCAGAGTGTTCATCGCCAGCACGGTGCTGCATGGCAGGCTCACGTTGCGGCTGGCCATCGGGAACCTGGAAACCACGTGGGCAGATGTTCGGGAAGCGTGGGACCTATTGCTGAAGGCGATCAACAACTGAGGTCTTTTACCGCAACCGATGCTATGGACGCAAAGAAAACAAAAAGATTTGCCACAGATAGACACTGATGACACTGATCCTGAGAAGAACGAAGCTTAGGATAAACGGGTCGGCGGTTAAGCAGACCACGCCGATAGCCGCCAAGTGAAAATCGTGTCCCCCGGCTGCATATGAGGTTCTGAACTATTACGGACGCGGAAAAAAACAAGAAGATTTATTGCTGATCAGCGTCATCCGAATTTATCCGCGGTAAAAGCTTTTCCTGCATTTTATTCCCTTGCGTTCTTTGCGTCCTTCGCGGTGAATTCTCCTACGCATCCGCAGATCAGTGTCATCAGTGTCTATCTGTGGTAAATCTTTTTTGTTTTCTTCGCGTTCTTTGCGATGAATTCTATTTGGAAGCAAAATACAGCGCGCAGCAGAGCACCAGGAACGCCGATTCCAGGCCCACAAACGTAATCAAAACGCTGTTGTGGATGCACAGGAGCATCTTGTTTTCCAGGCCCCATTCCACACCCGGAAGCCTGATCCCGGCTGCCTTATAAATGCTGCGGGAGACCATGACCAGATAACGCAGCACCAGGAAGTAAAAGCCAATCCAGAAGACCACCCAGAACAGCGGCCCCACGCCGTCAA
>DAHUXF010000432.1 GCA_027307295.1 Acidobacteriaceae bacterium | reverse complement strand
TATGTATCAAATAGGCTTCTGCGCTTCTCCGGCGGGGCCTCGCGAAGCGTCTCCACGAAAGCACTGCGTTTCATTTTTTCTTGGGAGCGGTCTTTCAGTTGCGCCGCCACTTCTTTGAAGATTGAGGACCGCTGAAGGGCGAGAGAAGGAGAGTTGAGCATCCTCTCCCAATCCACGGAGACGATTCCAATTTGCGGCTGAGATCCAGACATCGCTTGCTCCAATAAGCGAACTCCGTCGGCTGGAGTGATCGGCGTCAGGCCGTGCGCAAGCCGCTGTGCCACGGCCCGTGAATCCAGCGCGGCTGACATGCCTACATCAGCCCAGGGGCCCCAATTGATGCTCAAGCCCGCCAAGCCCTGGGATCTCCGGTATTGTGACAATGCATCCATAAATGCGTTGGCTGCGGCGTAATTTCCCTGCCCAGGCGCTCCGAACAGGGAGGCTGTAGAAGAGAAAAGCACAAAGTGATCCAGGTTCATGTCTCTGGTCAGGTGATGCAGGTGCCAGGCGCCCTCAACTTTCGCAGCCATCACTTCCACAAACCGCGGCCACGATTGCTGCATCAGGCTGCCATCGGCCAGGACTCCCGCTGCATGTATCACGCCACCTAAGGGGGGCAGGTGCTTGCGGGCGTAGGCCAGCAAACCCACCACCTCATCCTCTTTCGAAACATCTGCCCGATAGTAGTCTGCACGCTGAGCGCCTAGCGTCCGCAGCTGATCTAGAACAAGCTGGATTTCAAGAGAAAGAGTCTTTCGTCCAATCAGGAGCAGATGCTGCGCGCCACGCATCGCCATCCAGCGGGCTGTTGCCAGCCCTAAGCCGCCAACACCGCCCGTAATTACATAGGTGGCGTCGTTTCGCAACTGCAAAGCGGCCTTAGGCTTGTCAAACTCTTTCGCCACTAGCCTGGCAACATGACGCTGGCCACCACGAAAAGCAATATGGTCTTCATTCCCTGAGTCAAGAATTTCTTCCAAAATAATCTTGCCATCGATGGGAGACGGAACGGTGTCAAGATCGATCATGCCGCCCCATAGCTCCGGATGCTCCAGTGCGACAGTCCGTCCCAGCCCCCAAATCGGCGCGTGGGCAGGATTAGATACTGCGACGGACGGACCGCCAACGGGCTGAGTCGCCCGAGTAACCAGCCAGACGGCATTCCTGTTCCCGCCCGATTGCGCCAACGCCTGGACAAGATGAAGAAAACCTTCCGACCCCAAGTGCTGTGCTCTCCGAAGCGAGGCCACTTGAAGCTCTTTGGCGCTGGGAACTTCAGCCGGCCAAAGGTAAATTACTTTCAGCGGGCCTTGAACGCTGTTCAACAGATGGCGGAATTGCTCCGGTTCTGCTGGATTCAAGGACCATCGATCCGGATTGGAACGGTCAAGTAGTTCTTCCGGATAAACGGTCAGGCAGCGCTGGCCTCTCTCTTGCACCAGCTTTTCTAACTGCCCTGCGATTCCCGCGTCATCAGCAAAAATTACCCATCGACTCTCTTCATCTACGTTGCTCTGAGCGGTTGGCAGTTGTCTGGAATGGCGACTCCATTCCAGCTCATGAAAGACTTCCTTGGGACGTCCCTTCAGCAAAAGTTGCAACACTTCACGCGAGGTCCTTCGCACTGCCAAGCCGTCAATGGAAACTATGAGGTTCCCGTCTCCAGCCAACACTTGAATATCGCCGACGACCAATTCTGCGTCTTGTCCTTCTACCGGGCGAAGATGGCAGTGTACAAACAAGTCCGCATCAGGCCTGCGGACAACCCTGACACTTTCAATTGCAATAGGTAAGTAAATTTCCGAAGCCGGTGCTTCCGTCTGGCTGGCAAGCAAGGCCGCTCCCTGGACCTGCAGGCACGCATCGAGCAAAACTGGGTGGATCTGGTACTTCTCCAGATTCACAAGAAGTTGATCTGGAAGTTGAATACGAGCGACAGCTTCTCCGTAGCTGCAAGACAATTCCTGAATCGCACGGAAGGCAGGTCCGTATTTAAGGCCAAACTGTTCGACCTGCTGGTAGTACAATTCCGCGTCGCTGGCCTTCAGCGCAGCGTGATCGATATTCGCCTTGACAGGCGCAGATGCATGACCACTGTCTTGCGATGGCGCACCCTGCATCCGCCTCACCTTGCCGCTGGCGTGCAGATTCCACTGGCGCTCGTCGGCCGGGCCCTCTCCAGATTTCCTGCTACAGATGCGGAAAAACCCCGCCCCGGAGTCCGCCACGGAAAAGACTAGTTGGACAACCCGCTGTTGAAGCAGGGGCAACGCTTCCACAATCGAGAGGTCCTCAAGGATTGGAAACTCACTTTGCAACACTGTTTTTGCAGCAGCCAGCGCCATCTCAATATAAGCGGCTGCCGGAACAACAGCTGTATCAAGGACTCGATGGTCCGCAAGCCACGACAACCGGCTGGAGATTTCTTGGAAACGGGATTCAAATACGACATCTTCCAACGCCAACGGGATACGGCGGCTAAGTAGCGGATGAAAATCCTCATGCGCCGCGGCTTCCTGCTCCGGCACATCCTGCAAAGCCCGTCCGTCGGGAGTGTGACCACTCAGGCTCTGGCGCGCTATCGCAGGAAGCGCCCGCTTTCCCGTCTGTAAGATCCTCTCCGGCACCGCCAGCATCAGCAAAACATCCGATAAAACTGAAATGTCTATGCCGGGCCTACAACAGATGTACATGCGTCCGGTTCGGGGATCAAATTTTTTCTTGAAATCGAGAATTCCATCATCATTCAGGATGCCTCCGCGATGAAAAGACTCAAGTATTTCCCGGATTCTGAGATCTTCATGCGGGCCGGAATCCATGGGAATACCGAACGTTGAGCCAAGGCTATAGTAGGTTATGCCTTCATTCTTCAACTGTTCCATCGTATTCACGATGCTGTACTCAAGACAGCCTGACGGCATTTGGTCCGTGTAGAACTCCAGGTCAAGGAGGTACCCATTTTTGGCTTCTATAGGCGCCAGCAGGATGACACTATCAATCGAACCTTCCCTCTTGGTTAAAAAAATCCGATACTTGGGATCGAGCTTTCCAGCAAGCACTTCTTGCTTCAGCAAAGATACAAATGGAGCTCGCTTCTTCTTTCGA
>DAHUXF010000431.1 GCA_027307295.1 Acidobacteriaceae bacterium | reverse complement strand
ACTCACTGTGGCGGCGGCTATAAAACCAATAAATGATCATGCCGAGAGCAAGCCATCCAAAGAAGCGAAGCCAGGTGATCACGAGCAAACCCGCCATCAGTCCGACACAAAGCAGGACGGAGATGATCGGGAAGAGTGGCACAAAAGGGACTCGAAAGGCACGCGGGCGATCAGGCTGGTTCTTGCGAAGGAAAATCACTCCCAATGAAACCAGAACGAAAGCAAATAAGGTGCCGATATTCGAAAGATCAGCTGCCTGGCCGATATCAACAATTCCTGCCGGTAAACCTACAAGCAGCCCGGCAATCCAGGTGGACCAATGCGGGGTCTTGAACTTAGGATGCAGGACGGAAAAGAGCTTGGGCAACAGACCGTCTCGCGACATGGCGAACCAGATGCGCGTCTGGCCGTACTGAAAAACCAGCAAGGACGAAATCATTCCCATCAACGCCCCAATAATGATCACAGCCTGAAGGAAATGATTGGCTCCCAGGTGCTTCAGGGCATAAATGACCGGAGCATCCTTGGCTTCCCCTGAGCCGAATGTGCTGTACGGCATCATGCCGAGAAGCACAATCGCCACACCAATATAAAGAATGGTGCAGACGATGAGCGAAGCGATGATGCCAAACGGCAGGTCCCGTTGCGGATTGCGTGACTCCTCCGCCGCGGTCGATACGGAATCAAATCCAATATAAGTAAAGAAAATAATCGCCCCGCCAGCCATCACTCCAGGAAGGCCGCTGGGCGCGAATGGATGCCAGTTCGTCTGTTTCACAAGCATGCCACCCACAATCAGAAAGAGAAAAATGGCCCCGATCTTGACCAATACCATTACGTTATTGGCCCTTGCTGACTCCCGAACGCCACGCACTAAAAGAACAGTTAGAACAAATACGATGAGAAAGGCAGGGAAATTGAAATAGGAATGGCTCCAGCCATCGGGAGTCAACACAGGAGTGGACCACTTATCAGGAAGATTTATATTGAATGAGGCCAATTGTGATTTGAGATACCCGCCAAAACTCACAGCCACCGCCACATTGCTGACCGCATATTCCAGAATCAGGTCCCACCCAATGATCCAGGCGAATAGTTCGCCCAATGTTGCATAACTATAGGTGTATGCACTGCCCGCTATGGGAATCATCGACGCAAGCTCCGCATAGCAGAGTCCTGCGAAGGTACATGCTACGGCGACAAGCAGGAATGAAATGGCGATAGCTGGACCAGCGGGTGGACGTCCATACATCACGATGCCATGGAGATTTCCATGATGTACAAGATGCATGAAGAGATCTAGCACCTGCACTTTATAAAACGACGGATCCCCGTGCTCGCCGGCAGCGGCCGTACCGGTTAGAGCAAAAATGCCTGCGCCGATGATCGCCCCAATGCCTAACGCGGTAAGCGACCACGGCCCCAGAGACTTTGGCAGACGATGCCCTGGCCGTTCCGAATCTGAGATGAGTTTATCAATGGACTTCTTGGCAAAAAGTTGGCTGGCCAGAAAGGCCTCCTTGAATTTAAAGAACTGGCACAGCGGGCCCGAAATCTGATGCTCCCGTTTTCAGCATAGAGGCGCGCCTTGCGCCTCTATGCCATTCAGGACCTGCCGCTTTAGCGCTTGGCCGTGCCGCGCGTCATCTTTGCCACTTTGCGCGTCTTTGAACCGCGCGCATGTTCGCGGGGCTTCTTGGGTGCTTGCTTCTTGCGGGCCGTGCGCTTGGATTTCTTCCGCTCTTCCTTGCTCAGTGCTTTGGTATTTGCCATTGTCGATGTTAGTTCCTTCATTAGAATGTGGTGCTGGATTGGTGGATATTATTTTGGCCCGTCTATCTGGAAAGACGCCCTTACTGCTTCTTGATAAACGACGCTGGGGCAGCTAGACCTTTTAAACGCCCCATAACAAGCCAGGACAAGTCCGCCTTATGCCTTTTCCAGATGCGCGTACTTTTCCACCAGTTTTTTTAATCCGAACCGTGGAAATTGTACCGTAATCTTGGCCGATTCACCTTCACCCTCGCGCCGATATACAACTCCTTCACCATATTTGGGATGGACAACGCGCTGGCCGGGCCGGAATCCGCCACTTCCTGTGGATTTTTCCACTGGAATATTCGGGCGATTAAACTTTTTACCGCGTGAAGCAAAGAACTCCGCAATGTTGCTGATCGAGTTGTATTTTGGCCCGGAATACCCTCCATTGCGTGCTTTGACAGGGCTTGCCGGTTGCGTATAGCCAGCGTTGGCCGGCGCGCTCTGGTCTTCATCTTCATAGCTGTAATGACGCTCGGAATGATCGTAGTCGCGCTGCGCGGAGCCTGCACGGGCGCGGGAAGCGCCCAACTCTTCCAGCAATTGCGGCGGAACTTCTTCCAGAAAACGTGAAGGCACGGTCGCATCCGGCATGTCTGTGCCATAGCGGCGGCGGTAACGCGCGGTGCTCAACACCAGATGGTCCATGGCGCGGGTCATCCCCACATAGCAAAGGCGGCGCTCTTCTTCCATCTGGTCAGGATCATTGAATGCCCGCGAATGCGGAAAAAGCCCTTCTTCCATCCCCAGCAGAAATACCAGGCTGAACTCCAGGCCTTTGGCCGAATGCAAGGTCATCAGCGTGACCGTACCCCGCGGATCGTATGTGTCCACGTCACTCACCAGGGCAGCATGGTCCAGAAATTCGGCCAGCGTCTCACCACGGTCGCGTGAGTCCATGGCCGCGTTTACCAGTTCGCGCAGGTTGTCAATGCGGGCCAGAGAATCGGGCGTAGCCTCTTCTTCCAATTGCTTGATGTATCCGGTGCGATCGATCAGGAACTTAAGAATCTCAGGAATGCTGGCTGGGCCTCCAGGAGCGCGAAAGCCTTCCACGGGTTCGGCGGCGTCGCCGGCAACCTGCTCTCCTGAAAGATCACCCGGTTCAGTCTCATCATAAGCGCCGAAATCAAAGCTGATGTTCTCACCAAACTCGGCGGGATCGAATGCTGTATCTTTGTCTTCATCGGCGCTGGCCTGAGAAATTGCTGCTGCAGGAGCCGGTGCAGATTTGCTGCGGCTAACTTCCGTAGTTTCTTCCACCCGCTCAACAAATGTGCCCAGCAGCATGGC
>DAHUXF010000430.1 GCA_027307295.1 Acidobacteriaceae bacterium | reverse complement strand
GCGCCTTTTTTGTGCGCCAGATCGGCCAGCGCGGCAACATCTTCAATGGTCCCAAAGAAATTTGGAGACTGAATCAGCACGCACGCCGTATCGCTGGTGATCTGCCGGTCCAGGTCAGCCATATCAACGCGGCCATTTTCCAGATAATCGCATTCGGTAATCGGCAATCCCTGATGCTGCGTGTATGTATGCATTACCTCGCGATATTCGGGATGCACGCTGCGCGCCACCAGCAGTCCGCCTTTGTTGGTCAGGCGCGCGGCCATTAAGGCAGCCTCGGCCAGCGCGGTCGAGCCATCGTACATGGAAGCGTTGGCCACATCCATGCCGGTGAGCTGGCAGATCATCGTCTGGAATTCGAAGATGGCCTGCAGCGTTCCCTGGGCGATCTCCGCCTGGTACGGCGTATAGGACGTGAGGAACTCGCCGCGCGAAATCATGGCATCAATCACCACAGGACGGTAGTGATGGTAGGCCCCGGCGCCCAGAAACAGCGCGTACCCGGCAGCATTGATGTCCGCGCACTCGCGGAAGTAATCAATGATCTCCGATTCGGCCATCTGACGCGGGACCTTCAGGTCGCGCGCCAGCCGGTATTCGCCCGGAATGGGCGCAAACAGATCATCAATCGATTTACAGCCAATCTCGCGCAGCATGTGCGCCCGATCGGCGGGAGATTTAGGAAGATAGCGCATGTGTGGGATAAATCCCGAACCCGTGCTGTTTGCGGGTGAGGAATCACTACGTCCTTCTAAGCTTTTTGGCGTTCTATGTCGTTAACTGTCCAGGCTTAATGTTCGTTGCAGTTGCAGTGCTCCCTCGCTACGCTCGGGATTTTTGAACCTATTTTTCTTCCGCGATGTATTTTTCGTAGTCGTCAGCTGACATCAGCGCATCAGCTTCTTTGGGATTGGAAAGCTCCAGCTTGACCATCCATCCGCTGTGCGCGTCCTTGTTGATGGCTTCCGGGGTCTGGTTCAGGCTTTCATTGATGGCTGTCACTTTTCCTGACGCCGGCGCATAGAGCTCAGAAACCGCCTTTACGGATTCCACCGTGCCAAAGCTTTTCCCCGCCTGCAACTGTGCGCCTACTTTAGGCAGCTCAACAAACACAATGTCGCCCAGCGACTCCTGCGCATGGTCCGTGATGCCCACAGTTGCGCTGTTGCCTTTTACCTGGATCCACTCGTGTTCTTTCGTGTATCGGTAGTCCTTTGGATATGCCATTTTGCTTTTTCAGTCCTCTGCTGGGAGCTAAGATTTTTTTGGACGCTTGTAAAACGGGGTTGGAACAACCTTGCACTTGATCTTCTGGCCGCGAATTTCTACAAACACTTCATGTCCGATCTCAGAATGCTGCGGCGGCACATAGGCCAGCGCAATGTTCTTCTTGAGAAAAGGCGCGGGCGATCCGCTGGTCACATAGCCGATTTCCTTGTCCGCCGCGTCAAAGACTTTGTAGCCATCGCGGGGAATGCCCCGGTCCAGCGCTTCCAGTCCCACCAGGATGCGCGTCAACCCGGCGGCCTTGGCCTTCTGCAGAGCGGTGCGGCCAATGAAATCCGCCTTCTCCATTTTGCAATAACGGTCCAGCGCGGCCTCCCAGACGTTGATGGTGTCTGAGATTTCATGGCCATAAAGGGCCATCTTGCCTTCCAGGCGCAATGTGTTACGCGCGCCAAGACCGCAGGGCACTATGCCAAATTCCTTGCCTGCCTCCGTAACTTCATTCCACACGCGCTCACTGGTTGGCACGTCAGAAGGGACATAGATTTCAAATCCATCTTCTGCGGTGTATCCGGTGCGGGCCACCAGGGTGTTGGCCAGGCCACAAACCGTTCCATGCTTGAACCAATAATTTTTGATCTGGGAAAGATCAACATTGGTGAGCTTCTGCAGCGTCGCTTCCGCCCTGGGGCCTTGAATGGAGATCTGCGTGTAATAGTCCCCGACATCATCGGCATGGCAGCGGAACCGGCTTACATTCTTGCGCACCCAGCTATGGTCTTTCTCCCGCGTGCCGGCGTTGATGACCAGCAGATAATCATTCGGCCCCATCTTGTGGACAATCACGTCGTCCACAAAAGTTCCTTCAGGGTAGAGCAGCGCCGAGTAATGTGCCTGGCCTTCCTGAAGTTTTGCGGCATCATTCATGCTGATCCACTGCACGGCATCCAGCGCCTGCGGGCCGCGGATCAAGATGTCGCCCATATGCGAGACGTCAAACATACCCACGCCGGTCCGCACCGCCAAGTGCTCTTTTACCAGGCCGCCGCTGGAAGGATATTCAACCGGCATGTCCCAGCCGCCGAAATCCACCATTTTGGCCCCAAGCCGCCGGTGCAAAGCGTTGAGTGCAGTTTTCCTGAGTGTTGCGCTTTCTGCCGTTGAAGACAAACTTTTTCCCTTTCTCCACGTAAGTAAGGAGACAGAACGTGCCGGAACCGTGCGACGAACTCTTTAGGTTAACATCGCCGTTTTGCGGGGGTCAATCAGGGGAGGAGACTATGCTATAGAAACGCAAAAAACGAAGCTTGACCTGAGTGACGGCAATATATTGGCCCGTGCTGTCCTTCGTCCGTTGGCGCTAATTTCCTTTTTGGGCAAGATCACTCTAAAGATGGTCAACATTACGAGACGTCGTTTGGCGAACCCGGCGAAACAGTGCTACTTTTGTACGTCCAGCATCCAAATAGTGGGTCTCAAAGTGCCGTTCAAATTTGATTTCGATCCCGTTCACCGCGTGCTTCGCTGCATTTACACCGGGCGCCTCACAGACGATGAATTGCGCCAGAGCCACGCGGATACAGCCCGCTACGTGCAACGCATCGACCCTCTTGCCGCAATTCTGGATTTAAGCGGCGTCACTGTCATGCAACTCAGCCCTTCAACTGTGCAACAACTGGCCTCTGATGCAGCGCCCATACCGGACCCTTCGCGGCCCCGAGTCATCATTGCACCGTCCAATCTTTTGTATGGCATGTCTCGCATGTACCAGATCGTGGCGGAAGCAGCCCGCCCCAAACTGTATGTGGTCCGAACAATGCGGGAAGCATTGACTGAGATCGGAGTGGAAGATCCGCAGTTTCAGGAGATGCCGGAAGGGTGAGGCTGC
>DAHUXF010000042.1 GCA_027307295.1 Acidobacteriaceae bacterium | reverse complement strand
CAGCTTGCCGCCTTTGATTTCCCAGCCAATCTCACAGCCGAACTGAAAGTTATAACGCTTATCGTCAATCGACCACGACCGGTTGGTCTGCATGTAGATGCCATCATCGGTGCCGGCGATGAGTTGATCGAAGGTCAGCGGCTTTTCTCCCGGCAGTATGCTGATGTTGGTCATCCGCACCAGCGGAATCCGGTTCCAGCCTTCGGCGCGCATGGTGCCGTTCGAACGGTTCTCGCCAATGGTGTGCGCCGTCTCGCGCGACGAGATGTATCCGGTAAAAAGGCCATTGGTAATGATCGGCGTACACTGCGCCTGAACGCCTTCGTCGTCATAGGCAAATGTGCCCAGGCCGGGGCCGTGCTGCTCGGTGGCGTCAGCGACCACGTTCACAAGGTCGCTGCCATAACGCAGTTTGCGCAGCTTATCCAGCGTGAGGAAAGAAGTGCCGGCAAAATTGGCTTCATAACCAAGCACGCGGTCCAGTTCAATGGGATGTCCAATCGATTCATGAATCTGCAAACCAAGCTGGGACGAATCCAGCACCAGGTTCATCTTCCCTTCAGGACACCGCTCAGCCTTGTGCAGGGCCACGGCTTCTTCACCGATGCGCCTAGCATTCTCCAGAAGCTTAAGCTCATCAATCAGCTCGTACCCTTTGTTCTGATGTTGACCGCCAAACGAATTTGGATACGAGCGCTTCATGATCTCATGGCCCTGGAAGGCCAAGGCGCTGAAGCCCGCGCCGGTAATCGCGCGCGTCTGGTGAATGTCCGATCCGTCAGTGTTATAAAACCACTGCTCATAACGGCCCAGTTGCATGCTGCTTTCCGCCAGCGTCACGCCTTTCACTGAGAGCAGTTCGGCATCAATCCGGCTCAGCAGATCAAGGTTCTGTTCTGCGGAAGTGGTAAACGGATCAATCTTGAAGGATGATGACCAATCAATCTGCACTGCCGGCTCCGGGGCCAGTTGCACCGGCTCTTCCTTCACGCTGGCTGATGCTTTTGCAATCTCCAGCGCCCGCGCCGCTGCCTTCTCCACGGCTTCACGCCGCAGATCATCGGTTGAAGCAAATCCCCACGCGTTATTGACCAGCACACGTATGCCGATGCCCAGCGTTTCCGCACTGGCGGCATGGCCAATCTTGCCATTCTTGGTAGCCAGCGCGCGCTGGCGGTGGTCCACAATGCGCACATCAGCGTAACCGGCGCCACGCTGCGTAACTGTATTCAACGCCCAATCCGCAATCTGTTTCATGCTCATAGAAAACTCGGCCCCACGGTTACTCATAGTAAATGATCTGGAGGTGACCGTGATCTGAAGTCTCTGCCTTTCCTCGCAGCTTGCTTGTTCGATGCAGATTTACGCAGATGAAAGCAGAGGGCACAAAGGACACAGAGACGGCAAGTTTTTTCTTCGTGCTCCTTCATCTTCTTGTCGCCCGGCAGGAACACCGATCAGGAAAGAGATGAGCCCGCGAATGAACGAAAGGAAACGGTGGTTTCCTCTGTCGTTTCGCCCTACACTAATTTGCATGTCGCGAAAGCCTGTGCCCATCAAAGTCATCAACCTGGAAGACGGAATGCCGAAAGTGGAAGAGGCGCGGCTGCGTATGCAACATGAGCTGCAAGCAGCGCGGAGACAAGGCCAGGTGGCGGTGAAGCTGATTCATGGCTATGGCTCCAGCGGCGTTGGGGGAACTTTGCGTTTTGAGCTGCAAAAAGAATTACAACACCTGGCAGGAACGGGCGGCATACGCTGTTTCATCACAGGTGAAAACTGGCGCATTTCCCATGAAACCACCTGGGAACTGCTGAAGCGTTATCCGGAGTGGAAAAAGGATTCTGACCTGGGCAGAAGCAATAAAGGGATCAGCATTGTGGTACTGTAAAAAAGTAGCGCTGTAAAAAACGTATTGCGTAAAAACAGACGGCATTGGCACCAAATTCTTAATAATTCAGTCCTGATGATTTAGGCCTCATCATGGCCCTATGCAGCTACACACAACCTTCCTGCGTAAATTTGGATCACACTACCATACAGCGCTCAGGAGGGGTCAGCGGTGTTTTGGACAATCTTTTTTGTATGCATCGCGCTCTGGATGCTCGGATTGGCAGTGGCCTTTGGACCCGGCGTAGCGCCTCTACTCCTGATTCTTGGATCCATTCTGGCGCTGATGAACTTCGTTTTCCGCCGCACATCTTTCGGCGAATGATTTCGCAACGCTGCAAATGACGGAATAAATGAGGACCATGAGAAATTCCTTCCGAGCCATGCTGGCCTTCGTGATTGCGGTTTTTGGGCTTTACCAGAGCTGCAACGGCTATTCAGTCCTGACGCATGAAGAAATTGTGGACCTCTTGTGGGCCGACCCAATCCAGCCCGCCTTGCTACACCGCTTTCCCGGCGCAACCGCTGAAGAGTTACGCAAGGCGCACGCCTATGCTTATGGCGGCTGTCTCATCCAGGACATGGGCTACTATCCGTTCGGCAATAAGCTTTTCAGCAATCTGGTCCACTATGTCCGGAGCGGAGATTTTGTTCAAGCTCTGCTGAATGAATCCCAGGACATCAACGAATACGCTTTTGCCCTGGGCGCCCTGGCCCATTACACCTCGGATATTGTCGGGCATCCGGTTGTGAATGCCGCCGTCGCGCGGGAATTTCCTAAACTGCGCGCCAAGTATGGTCCGAGCGTGACCTATGCGCAGGACACCAAAGCGCACATCCGCACTGAGTTTGGTTTTGATGTAGTGCAGGTGGCCAAGCAGCGTTATACCTCGGACGCTTATCATGATTTTATCGGGTTTGAGATCGCCAAACCCGTCATGGAAAGGGCATTTCTTGCCACCTACGGCCTCAAGCTGGAGGATGTCTTCAGCAACCTGGATCTCTCCATTGGATCATTCCGCTGGTCGGTGAGCCGGGCCATCCCTGAAATGACGCGCGTTGCCCTGCTGACGAAAAAGGACGAACTGGTAAAGGAAAATCGCAGTGCCGCCAAAAAGAAGTTTCTCTACAACCTGAAGCGCGCGCAATTTGAGAAAGAATGGGGCACTCAATACCATAAGCCTGGGCTTGGGGCCAAAATTATGGCGGCGCTTTTCAAGGTCATCCCTAAGGTTGGACCTTTCAAGGCCATTGCATTCAAAATGCCCAACCCGGACACGGAAACTCTCTATCTGAACAGCGTTAATATGACGCTTGTGCAATATCGCAGCTACATGCACGATGCGGACCAGGACAGGCTGGAACTGAAGAACAAGGACTTTGACACCGGCCATCTCACACAGCCAGGTGAATACAAGCTGACCGATGAGGCCTATGCCAAGTTGCTGGAGATGCTCAGCACAGGCAACTTCTCGGCCACTCCAGCGCCGTTGCGCAAAAATATCCTGGCCTTCTACCAGGATCCCGCCGCCCCGAATTACATCAGGAAAAAACGGGACCTGTGGAACAAAACGCAGCGCGAGCTGGAACAGCTCAAATCCACTCAGGTGGCTGATGCAGAGTCCTCCGGCGCCGCTGCCGGCGCAAAGACGCATTAGGGCTTTTCTGCCGGTGTGTTGACCCAATAACTGCGTCTGGCCAGAACAATGTAGTCTCCGATATTGGGCAATTCATCATGGGTGTGTTTCGCCATGCCCGGCTTACGAAATTTGCTTCCGCAGCGGTCATGCTGACATCCAAGTAAAAGCATGAACAACATCGATTCACTCCGCCACCACATCATTAATCTATTAACCAAGGCAGAAGCACACGTTGATTTGCAGGATGCGCTTAAGAACTTCCCTCGCAACCTTCGCGGACGCAAACCGGAAGGCTCCCCCCACACGCCCTGGCAACTGCTGGAACATATCCGGATCGCGCAATGGGACATCCTTGAATTCAGCCGATCAGCCAAGCACAAGTCTCCTAAATGGCCGGACGAGTACTGGCCTGAATCCGAGGCTCCACCTGATGAAAAAGCATGGGACAGAAGCGTAAAGCAGATATTCGCTGAACTGGAAGCCATGTGCGCTCTGGTGCGCGACCCGAAACACGACCTCTTCGCCAGTATTCCCCATGGCGATGGCCAGACGCTTCTGCGGGAAGCGCTGCTGCTGGCCGACCACAATGCTTATCATCTGGGCCAGTTGGTGATGCTCCGCCGTATATTGGAACGGAAGTAACGCCGGTTCTTGCACACGGAGGTTCATGCTGAAGTGCTCTTTTTCTGCCTCCGTGATTTCGCAGCAACATTGTAGAATGCAAATATCCCCTTGACCGCATCCGCAAAGAAAGGACTTTTGCATGCCTCAAGAGTCAAGCAAGTGGAAATGGGGACCTACCACTACCTGGGCTACGGCCGGGATAGCTTCTCTCATTTGGTGGCCAATAGCCGCTCAACGCTCCATGGAGCGCTTTGTTCTGATGGTTTGGCTTAGCCTTGCTTCGATGATGGTCGGCGCTCTGATAGGTTTTCTATTCTCGAGTTACGGAGAGGAAAGCAATAATGTAGGTAAAATCCGCGACTGGTTGGTGGGTGGGATTACGGCATTGACCGTTGCCAACGTATCTTTAATCAAAAATGTTCTGCTTGTATTTACTGCGGGCGACGGCCATATTGAATTTGCTTATACCGTTGGAGCAGCTGTTTTTTATGCTGGGCTAGGTTTCTTTTTCATGTTTTTCCAACGCGAGCTGATTCTTAACGTGCTCCTGGCCCGCAGCAGGGCAGAGCGAGACAAACTGGAAGGCAGCAAGGAAGCTGGCCAGGTAATCCAGCAATTTCTGGCTCGGTTGCCTCCAAGCCTTTTAACAGGCGTCAATGAAGTCGGCGAAATCCCTGACGTAAACGCAAAAGAGCAACAGCAGCTTAAAGACCTGTTGTACTCAGCAGATGTGGAAAAATTTCTCCAGCAGGCTGATGAAGTTGCTGTGAAGGGTGCTCTTGACTGGGACATAGTATCAAAAAGCGCCTATATCAGATATTACCGGACTTATTTTGAAAAGGACAACCGGGCCGGAATAGACACGGCAATTGAATGGGTGACTCGTGCCCTGAACATGAACCCACTGCATGTGGACCTCACTATGAGGTATGCGGACCTTGTAGGACTTAAAGAAGACTACCTTAGCGCATCATCCATCCTGGAGAGGTTAGCGCTGCGAGAGGAAGCTCCCATTCTTGTAAGGCAATGGCTTGGTTATTACCTGAGGTTTTTGCCGGACAGGCTTGACGATTCGATTCGTTACACACAACAGTATCTTAGTTTTTTCCCGAACGATTCTGATCCGCTTTTCAACATTGCCTATGTGTATGCTTACAAATATTGTTACGACCCAATCAATGACGATCAGCTCGACGAACGAAGATCTAAGAACCGGCGTCTGGCTTTATCCACGCTCAAACAAGCCTTGCTGAGTCAGCCTTCGATGGCAGAAACTGTAAGAAGCAAGTGGATTGAACCCGGCAACGCATTTGAATGCTTTTCCAAGGACAATGAATTTAGGGAATTAGTCGGCATGCCAAACTTAACTCCCGCTACTCATTAGCATTCAACGAACCGGGAGAACGGCAACCCGAACCGCCAGTTTTCGCAAGTAATATCGCCCGTTATGCTGAAAGCGCTTTTCTTCCGGCGATCAGCATTGCTGCTCCCACGACGATCAAAACTGCGCTAATGGCAGGCGGCACTTTTTCCTGGTGTCTGGTTTCAATGCCAATCGATGAACCGCCGATTTTGATGCCTTCTTTTTCACTACGCGGAATTGGCACGAAAAGCGAGACGATTCCCAAAACAAGCAATATCAATCCCAACCAAACCAGACCTTTCATTGTATCTCCTTATAATTTTGGCGCACTCAACCAAGGAAGAAAATGCCGCCTTGCAGAAGCACTATCCCATCCCAGCAACTCCTCCACGCGATTGTAGAGTAACCACTTCAGCCGCAACAGGCAAAGAAAAACGGCGATCCCGTAAGGACCGCCGGTTCAAAACACCGTCAGCTTTTGCTCTGATCGCATACCAGCAGTCATTCAGGCTGCTGAATGTTGCTGGAGTTCCCACCATCGAATGGGCCGCTGGAGCGGGTCCTGGAACTCAACCACCGATTAACAGGGAGAAAACTCAGTAGTAGAGAACGATGTCACGGTGCCGGTGATAATCACTTGTCCGCTGCAAAGGAGCATTCTCTCACCCACTAGAACAGTGTGCGAAGAGTTACTGTAATAGTATGTGCATGCGCTGTCTCTGGGCAGGGCATGGGCAGCAGGGGTTAAAGATTCCGGGGCCATGACGAAGCACCCGGCCAGAAGGAACAAGAGAGTTGCTCTACGTAGTTTTCGTCTCATGGAAACCTCCTCAAAAATACAGCAGCAAGACTATGTTCACCACGGCTGCTGCGGGGAAACATTCGCGAATGTGTTCCGCTTCCGTAAATGGCACAGCTCCCCCAGGCGTTTATGCCAGTCGCAGACCACGGCGGGATGTTGTACGAACACTAATCTAGAACCGGCCCGACAATATACCGAATGCCGACGCATTCGCATGACCAAATCGCCGCGCATCGGGAGCGCTTTTCACGCGTGAGCATCGGCAACAGGGTGAATCCGCCGAATATGGATATTCTTTTCCCGCTTGCGGGTTCGGGCGATATCGTAAGAAGCCTGCATCCGCATGAGCGTGTCCATCTTCACTCCAAAGGCTTTCTCGATGCGGAGAGCCATGTCCCCAGAAAGGCTTGCCTTGCCGTTAAGCAGGCTTGACAGGGCAGGCCGGGACACCATAAGCGCGGCAGCAGCAGCCGTGACTGAGAGGCCAGCGGGCTGGATGACTTCAGTCCGGATGAAATCTCCGGGATGGGGCGGATTCTTCATAGGCATGGCATTGACTCCTTGACTCCTTCTTTCTAGTGATAGTCTTCCAGATTTACGTCATAGATTTCTCGCTCTGCGGTGTCGATAAGAAACGTCAATCGGCGATTGCGGGTAACGCCGAGGCTCCAGGCGCCCTTGCGGTCGCCGGTCAAAGTGTGCGCTTTCCAGGCAGGGAGTGAGCGCAATTCCTCAACGTCTTCCATATCATCAAGAAACGCCAACATCTTGCGGAGCTTGTCCACAGTGTCAGGCGGAACGCCTTTCGGGTTGTCTTCCGCATAGAGCTTCTTCAAGCCCTTATGGACGAAGTTCCGTATTTTCACCCTAACAGACTGTAGCCCGTTGCTTAACGCTTGTCAATGGACTGCGGTTTTATACGTCCCTCTGGAATCCGGGCTGATTGTGGTTCTCATCAGAACACTGACACCGGGCTATTTCTTAATTTAGAACAGTTCCCAGGTTGGTGTGCCTTGTTCGCCGCGGATTTGAAGAGATGAACGCAGATCAGGAAAGAGACTGGCCACGAATCAACGCGAAAAGCGCGAATCTATAGCAGTCTAGCCGGGCATTTTTCTCAAAAGCATGGTTTCTCTGCGCCTGAGTGGTAGAAGTTTGCTTTGGCGCGCGCAGCTCTTTGCTCTCTTGTGCTCGCGTCGGGCGAAAACGTCATGTCGTGCTTGGTTACGTGTGCTTCTCAGACACAGCAAAAACGGCGGCCTTGTGGGCCGCCGCTTTCCATAGCTGATTGCCAGTTGTTAAATTGTTGGATTTACGTCCCCACGCTCAGGACTCGACACTGCCGTGCCTGGGCGCGTTAGGTGCCTTCGGACCACGACGCCAGGTATTCTTCCTGCTCCGGCGTCAGCCGGTCAATCTTCACGCCCATGGACTCCAGCTTCAGCCTCGCCACTTTCTTGTCCAGGTCTTCCGGAACGGCGTAGACCTTGCGCTCCAGGGACTTGTGGTTCTTGACCAGGTACTCGGCAGAGAGCGCCTGATTGGCAAAGCTCATATCCATCACGGAGGCGGGATGCCCTTCCGCCGCAGCCAGGTTGATCAGGCGGCCTTCGCCCAGCAGATAAATCTTGCGGCCGTCTTTCATGGCGTATTCATTAACAAATTCGCGCGTCTGGCGCTTGCCGGAAGACAGCTTCTCCAGCGCAGGGATATCGATTTCAACATTGAAGTGTCCGGAGTTGGCCACCACAGCGCCGTTTTTCATCAGCTCAAAGTGCTCGCGGCTGATCACGTTCTTGTTGCCGGTGACGGTGACAAAGAAATCGCCAATCCTGGCTGCTTCCGCCATCGACATAACGCGATAGCCTTCCATCACGGCCTCAATCGCCTTGGTAGGATCAATTTCCGTGACGATCACATCCGCGCCCATGCCGCGCGCGCGCGATGCCAGGCCGCGTCCGCACCAGCCGAAGCCGGCGACCACGAACTTGGAACCGGCGATCAGAGAATTGGTGCAGCGGATCACGCCGTCCATGGTGGACTGGCCGGTGCCGTAGCGGTTATCAAACATATGCTTGGTCAGCGCGTCATTCACGGCAATGATGGGGTAGCGCAGCTGGCTGTCTTTGGCCATGGCGCGCAGGCGGATCACGCCGGTGGTGGTCTCTTCCGTTCCGGCGATGATGCCTTCCAGCACGTCCTTGCGCTTGGTAAGCGCAATGGACACCAGGTCAGCGCCGTCATCCATGGTCATATGCGGTTTGTGGTCCAGCGCGGAGAGAATGTGTTTGTAGTAGGTCTCGTTGTCCTCGCCTTTGATGGCATGCACGGCAATTCCGTAGTCGCGCACCAGCGAAGCCGCTACGTCATCTTGCGTAGAGAGCGGGTTGGAAGCGCACAGCACAACGTCAGCGCCGCCATCGCGGAGAGTGATGGCCAGGTTGGCGGTTTCCGTGGTCACATGCAGGCAGGCGGAAACGCGTATGCCCTTCAGCGGCTGGTTCTTGATGAACTCTTTACGGATACTCTGCAGCACCGGCATTGACTGGTTGGCCCATTCAATGCGGCGCTTGCCCACGTCAGCCAGTTCAATGTTCTTGATATCAAACGTAATTTGGGGAGCGACAGATGTTGACATGTTTTCCTTCGGGTGCCTTGGGAGGCATTGAGATTTTCAATTCAGGGTAATGGACGTGCCCTGGTGGAACGCGTCTGTTCGTTCGATTACAGGGCCGTAACATGGTTACTACAGCCAGAGACGCGGGCGTGCCTACGTCTCTGGCTTAAAAAATTCACTTACCGGGCTGCGCCTGCGTTGGCCTTGGATTCGGTTTTGCCGTGTCCCTGCTCGCGCAGTTTGGCGGCCTTGTCCGTAGCTTCCCAGGTAAAGTCGGGGTCCTTGCGTCCAAAATGGCCGTAAGCCGCCGTCTTCTTATAGATAGGCCGGCGCAGCTTAAGGGACTCGATAATCCCCTTGGGAGTAAGCTGGAAGTTCTCGCGCACCAGTTGCTCCAGCTTTTCTTCGCTGATCTTGCCTGTGCCAAACGTATCCACCAGGACGCTGACGGGTTCGGCCACACCGATCGCATAGGCAAGCTGTACTTCGCACCGATCGGCGAGTCCGGCCGCGACGATGTTCTTGGCGATGTAACGTGCCATGTAAGCGGCCGAGCGGTCAACCTTGGTCGGGTCTTTGCCGCTGAAAGCGCCGCCGCCATGGCGGCCCATGCCGCCGTATGTGTCCACAATGATTTTGCGGCCGGTCAAGCCGGTATCGCCCATGGGGCCGCCGATGACGAAACGTCCCGTGGGATTGATGTGATATTTGGTGTCAGCATCCAGCAGGTTGGCCGGCACTGCCGCCTGGATGACGTGCTTCATGATGTCGGAGCGCAGGGTTTCATTGTCAACAGAGTCGGCGTGCTGGGTGGAGATCACCACGGCATCAACCCGCTTGGGCCTGTGGTTGGAACCGTATTCAACTGTAACTTGTGATTTGCCGTCTGGCCTGAGGTAGGGCAGCATGCCGTTCTTGCGGACTTCCGTGAGGCGAAGCGTAAGCTTGTGCGCCAGATCAATGGAAGTTGGCATGTAGTTTTCATTCTCGTTGGTGGCGTAACCAAACATCATGCCCTGGTCGCCCGCGCCGCCTGTATCCACGCCCATGGCGATATCGCCGGACTGCTTGTTGATGCTGGAAATGACCGCGCAGGTGTTGGAATCGAACCCATAGAGCGCGTTGTCATAGCCAATGGATTGCACCACGCCGCGCACGACCTTCTGGAAATCCACATATGTTTTTGTGGTGATTTCGCCTGCGATCACCACCAGTCCGGTGGCCGTCAACGTTTCACAGGCAACCCGGCTATAGGGATCTTCAGCAAGGCAGGCATCAAGAATGGCGTCTGAAATCTGGTCTGCAATTTTGTCTGGATGGCCTTCCGTGACCGATTCAGACGTAAACAAAAATTTCTCGCGTGAAGCCAATGGACTTCCTCCTAATATGTATCTCTTAAACCCGCGATCCGGACCTGTCCCGGGATTCTCCTGACAAGATTACCCATGATGGCCGCAACTCGACAATGGTTTGACGTTACAACCGGCGGAAACGCAGCCGAATGGGGTGTTTTTCACGGTGAAACGGGCCATGAAGCATATTATCGGCTTAAACATGCATGTGTGTATAGGTTATTGTACTAGCCCGGCGGCATTAAAAGTGAGGGTGCGCGGCTCATTTTCATTCCCCAAAGCGCCCAGGGGCCTGCCGTTGAAGCTTACTTCAATCCCTCCGGCGTTCCCGGTCCTTAGAACCACCGTCTGGCCGGCCTTGACCTTCTTCTGGTTGTCCGCGTTCAAAACGCTCTCCATTACGGATTTGCCATCCGCCACAATCGAAACCCAGGAATCTTCCCTGGCCTTGACCAGGACAAAGAAGCGTTTTTCTTTTTTTCTGGCGACAGGGGCCGGAGTGGCGGCTGCCTCGGGCTCGCTCTCACCGGAAGCCAACGGCTGCGGGGTGCTGTTTAAGGCTGCTGGTTGGCTGGTGGCAGCCAGTTGTGCGGCTCCGGCATCGGCTATATGGGGCTTGTTGGATTTTGTCCACAAAAAGTAACCCACCAGCACGCCTGCCAGCGCCGCTACGCTGAAAGCTATAGGAAGGTAGGAGCGTCGTGGATTCAGCTCACGATTCGGCTTGGCATGAATGTCCAGCGGAAACTTGTCTTCGGCCTCAGGCTCCTCATGGTTCGCGGCGGAGTAATCCGCCACCGCCTGGTCTTCATCGATTCCCAGAAAACGGGCATAAGCGCGAACAAAGCCTTTGTTGAAGATGCCCCCGGGCAACTCACCAAAGCCTTCTGATTCCAGCGCCTCCAGGTGGCGGCGCGCAATTTTGGTGGATTCGGCAATCTCATCCAGGGTGATGCCGCGCATCTCCCTTTCACGCCGCAGCCGATCGCCAAAAGCCCCCATGCTGGTCCTTTTGCCCTCTACCTGTAAGTCAGCGCGGTTGTCCATAGTGGTTGGACGGTCTACACTCCCGGTCTCTACCAAAATACCCCGTAACTGTTGATTGGACAACTAGTTTCAGGGTACTTAAGTTCTATGACTCGCAGACGAATGGAGCGGTGTCCGGTTGCCCATTTCATCAAATCAAGCGATAATACGCACAAAGTTATAGCCCCCTGTTTACTTGAGGACCACCCCCTACGATGAACGAACCAACCGGACCGGAGAGGAAGAGCAAGAGGCAATTGCAGGAAGTCGCCATCTTCAACGATGTTGCGAAGGCCCTGACCTCTTCGCTGAACCTCGACTCGATCCTGCAGACCATTATGGACAAGATGGCGGAGTTCTTTCGCCCGGACACATGGTCGTTGCTGATGGTGGACGAGCAAAAGGACGAGCTGTACTTCGCCATCGCCGTTGGAGACGCGGCTGAAACCCTCAAGACCGTCCGGCTTAAGGTTGGTGAAGGCATTGCCGGCTGGGTGGCCAGACATGGCGAATCTTTGATTGTTCCGGACGTATACAACGATCCGCGCTTTGCCAAACGCATTGATGAAATGACTAAGTGGAAGACCCGGTCCATCATCTGCGTTCCTCTGCAATCGAAACACCGTGTGCTGGGCGTGATCCAGTTGATCAATTGCGCCATGGAAAGCTTTGGCGAGCAGGAGATGTTCTTTCTACACGCGCTCTGCGACTACGCCGCCATTGCCATTGATAACGCACGCGCCGTGGAGAAAATTCAGGAACTCACCATTACCGACGATTGCACCGGCCTGTATAACGCCCGTCATCTTTACAAAACGCTGGAAGCCGAGGTCTATCGCTCAGCGCGTTTTGGTTATGAGTTCAGCGTTGTCTTCCTTGATCTGGACCACTTTAAGCATGTGAACGATACATACGGGCATCTGGTGGGCAGCAAGCTGCTCCAGGAAATCGGATTCAAGATCAAATCGCAGCTGCGCCTGATTGATTATGCCTTCCGCTACGGCGGCGATGAATTCGTCGTCATCCTGCCACAGACCTCGACAGAGCAGGCGATGACCGTCGCCGTCCGCATTCGGGACTTTTTCCGTGGCAGCCGGTTCTGCAAAGAAGAGGCGCTCAATC
>DAHUXF010000429.1 GCA_027307295.1 Acidobacteriaceae bacterium | reverse complement strand
CCACCAAGGGTCACTATCATGGCCGAAGAAATGAGAATCCCCAGAATAGGAGTCACAGGCACCCAGGGTGCTTTGAAGGGCCGGGGCAAGTCTGGACTACGGCGCCGAAGCACCCACACACCCGCACATACAATCACGAATGCCAACAGCGTACCTACGGAAACCATTTCATCCAAAACGTTGATGGGTAGGGACGCCGCAAGGATGGCGACAAATAAGCCGACCGTGATGGATGAGATCCAGGGTGTGCGGAAACGTGTGTGGACGGCGCTAAATAATTTCGGGAGCAGCCCGTCTTTCGACATGGAAAAGAAGACGCGGGACTGCCCCATCAGCATAACTACAATTGTGCTGCTCAGGCCCATCAAAGCGCCGACCTTCACCAACAAGCTCCCCCAGCGCACTCCGGTGCTGTCGATACCAACCGCTAGCGGATCCTTCACGCCAAGAAACTTGTAACTGACCAGACCGGTCAACACTCCCGCAACAAGAATGTACAGGACCGTACAGACCACAAGCGAGCCGAGAATACCGATCGGCATGTCTTTTTCCGGGTTCTTGGCTTCCTGTGCGGCGGTGGAAACAGCATCAAACCCAATGTAAGCGAAAAAGATGATGCCGGCCGCCCGTATGATCCCCGACCATCCAAACTCTCCAAAGTTTCCCGTATTCGGCGGGATAAACGGATGCCAATTGGCCTTCGTCAAGTCCGGATGTTTCAACAGAAAATTCATTCCGATGACAATAAACACAATCAAGACGCAAACCTTCACGATCACAATTAACGAGTTGAAATTCGCGGACTCCTTGATCCCTATGACCAGAATGAATGTCGTGATCACGATCGCTAAGAACCCTAGCAGGTTAAAGGCGCCATGGGCGTGCGGCAACGTTGTTGGATCAATGCCCGCCTTGGCCAGTTTGGGCATGAGTAGTTTCACCGGTTCCCAATGATCGTGAAAATAAATGAACTCGTCCCAGTGTGTTCCGGCAATGGAAGGAGGAAGCTTGATTCCAAAATCACCCAGCAGGCTGATCAGGTAGCCGCTCCATCCGGAAGCCACGGTGGCCGCGCCAAAAGCGTATTCCAGCACCAGGTCCCAGCCGATGATCCACGCAATAATTTCACCCAAGGTCGCGTAACCGTAGGTATAAGCCGATCCAGCAACCGGGATCATGGAAGCAAATTCGGCATAGCACAATCCAGCAAACACACAGCCAACAGCAGCAAAAATAAATGAAAGAACAATTGAAGGTCCAGCATGTTCTGCCGTCGCTGTTCCGGTTATGACGAAGATTCCGGTCCCAATGATTGCACCGATGCCCAGCGTAATCAGATTGGTAGGGCCAAGGACCCGCCTGAGACTGTGCTCCCCGGTTTCCTTTGATTCGGACAATATGTTGTTCAGCGATTTAGTAGCAAACAGATTAGCCATGCAGGGCTCCTTGCTTTAGCAATAGACGTGAATGAACGATGAAGGTCTGGACATTCTAAAATAAAAACCCTCCGCCGGGGCGGAGGGGTGTGGAATCAATTACTCTTAATCGCCGGACTTGCCCGAACCAACGACTACCGCCGTCTGTGCCTGCTGGACCTTGCTGTGCTTGGCTCCGTAAGTAAAGTAGATCACCATGCCAATGGCCAGCCAGATAATAAGCCGCAACCATGTGTCGCCCGGCAGAGAGCGCATTAACCAGAATGCAGCCAACATCCCTGCAATCGGAGTAAACGGAACCCACGGCGTCTTAAATGGCCGGGGCATATCAGGACGGCGGCGGCGCAGGACCCACACGCCCGCACAAACAATCACGAAGGCCAGCAGGGTGCCGATACTCACCAGTTCGCCAAGGATGCCGATGGGAATCAGAGCAGCGAAAAACGCCACAAAAATACCCACGATGACGGTGGACTTCCAGGGTGTACGGAATTTCGGATGGATTTCTCCAGCCCACTTCCACAACAAACCGTCGCGTGACATGGAATAAAACACCCGCGACTGCCCCAACAACATCACCAGCATGACGGTACTTAACCCGGCAATGGCGCCGATGTTCACCAGCAGGCTTCCCCACCAGACGCCGGTGAGTGACATGGCCAGAGATACCGGAGCGGCCACGTTCAATTGCGAATAGTGCACCACGCCGGTCAGCAAAAGAGAAACCACAATATAAAGAATGGTGCAGACGCCCAGGGAGCCAAGGATGCCAATGGGCATATCTTTCTGCGGGTTCTTCGCTTCCTGCGCCGCCGTGGAAACAGCGTCAAAACCGATATAGGCAAAGAAGACAACTGCGGCCCCGCGCGCAATGCCTGACCAGCCATAAATTCCATACTGGCCTGTATTGGGAGGAATAAAAGGCGTCCAATTGGCTTTAGCTTGGGCCATGTGATGCGACACATAGTTGCCTGCCACGGCAATAAAGATGAGAACTGCCGCCAGCTTCACAAATACGATGGCAGAATTGAAGTTGGCTGATTCCTTGATGCCGATGACTAGCACCGCCGTCACCATCAGTATGCCCAGGAAGGCCACAAGATTAAAAATAGCCGTGACATGCGGCAGCGTGTGCCAATCCACGCCAGCGTCTGTCAACGTTTTCTGGATGGTCGCCAGCGGCATCCAGTTGTTCTGGTAGAGGACCATCTGTGTGCCTGGCACGTTGATCAGCGTCGGCGGCAAGTTGATGCCGAATCCCTGCAGAAAAGCAACAATGGTGCCGGCCCATCCAGACGCCACCGTGGCTGCGCCAAAAGCGTACTCCAGGATCAGGTCCCATCCGATGATCCAGGCGAAAATTTCACCCAGCGTAGCGTAGCCATACGTATAAGCAGACCCGGCGATCGGAATGAGCGCAGCAAACTCCGCATAGCATAAGCCGGCAAAGACGCATCCGACTCCCGCGAAAATATAAGAGAGCATGATGGCAGGCCCGCCGTACTGGGCGGCCGCGGCCCCGGTCAAAACAAAAATTCCAGCACCGATGATCGCGCCAATGCCGAGAGTAATGAGATTGACCGGCCCAAGGGCGCGCTTAAGACTGTGCTCGTTTTCCTCTTTCGATTCGGCGAGCAACACGTCCATCGGCTTTGTCGCCAGCAAATTGGCCATGCAGAG
>DAHUXF010000428.1 GCA_027307295.1 Acidobacteriaceae bacterium | reverse complement strand
CTGCTAACGGATTTGAACCTTTCGGTTGACGACCAGCGGCTCTACGCCTCGTGCTGGGGTACGGGAGAATTGCTGCAGTATGATGTTTCTGATCCCAATAACCCGAAGCCATTAGGGTCCATTCACCTGGGAGGCGTTGTGCGAAAGACAGCACATCCGGCGCGCCCCGGCGAAAAGCTGAACGGGGGACCGCAGATGGTGGAGTTAAGCCATGACGGGACTCGCGTGTATTTCACCAATTCACTGTATGCGGCGTGGGACGCGCAGTTTTATCCTGAAGGGATCAATGGCTGGATGGTGAAGGTGGATGTGAAGCCGGATGGCATGGCGCTCGATCCGAAGTTCTTTCTCGAATTCGGAAGCCTGCGTGGCCATCAAGTGCGGCTGGAAGGTGGCGACGCATCATCGGATACGTATTGCTATCCGTAACCGGCGCGTGGCCCTGGATTCTGCTGGTCTTTCTGGGGGCCTACCACGGACTGAATCCAGGAATGGGATGGCTGTTTGCCCTATCCCTGGGCCTGCAGCAGAGAAGTCGAGCCGCTGTGCTACAGGCTTTGGCGCCTATTGCGCTTGGCCATGCCCTTGCGATCTGGGTAACGCTTGCGCTGGCCGGCTTGGCCCGCGCGGAAATTCCGCATGAGATCTTAAAGTTTGTTGTCGCAGGGATTTTGATCGGGTTGGGCCTGTACCGCATGTTTCGTTACCGGCATCCGCGCGGCGCGGGAATGCGGGTAGGTTTTCGCGACCTGGCAGCGTGGTCCTTTCTCATGGCCTCTGTTCACGGTGCAGGCTTGATGCTGGTCCCTGTGGTGCTTGCGCATCCGATGAAGAGGATGCAGCACTCCATGGATGGCGGCTATACTTCCGGGTTTACAGGAATAGCAGTTGTAGTCGTGCATACGCTCAGTCTGGTTGTTGTCGCTGGGGCATTGGCAATCCTCTTTTATCAATTCTATGAAAGGTGGGGCCTTGGACTGCTGCGGCACGCGTGGTTCAACTTTGACCTGCTTTGGGCGTTTGCGCTGCTCATTGCCGGCGCAGGGGCGCTGGCCCTTTAGGCATCGTTTTCGCCAGCTGAATTTGCATGACCCGTGATGTGTCATGCTTCCCATCCATGTCGAGCAGGGCAAAAGAAAACCTATGGTTCAGTTGTCTAAAACCCAATCCCGGCGCGTCACTGCGGTTGTTTTGTTTTCCATACGCAGGCGGAAGCGCAACGATATTTCGTGATTGGCCTCAGCGCATTGTGGGAGCCGCCGAACTCTATGCGGTGAACCTGCCAGGGCGCGGAGGGCGGAGATCAGAGTTGCCCTTCTCGCGGCTCGAACCGCTAGTAGACGCAGTTGCCGAAGCTATGACCACTATGCTGGACAAGCCATTCGTCTTTTTTGGCCATAGCATGGGCGCTTTGATCAGCTTTCAGGTAGCACGTTGGCTGCGGAGGGGGTGTGGCCGGCTTCCGTTACATCTTTTTCTATCTTCGAAGTCGGCCCCGCATCTTCCTGATCTCCTGGCCCCAATCCATGCATTACCTGACGCTGAATTTATTGAAGAACTGCGGTGTCTCAATGGTACGCCTGCAAAAATCCTGCAAGAGCGCGAGATCCTGCAACTCATGATCCCCGCGCTCCGGGCCGACTTTGCCGTCTGTGAAACTTACCGGTACCACGCTGAGGACGCGCTCGATTGTCCCATTACCATTTGTGGTGGAGTACACGACCGCTGGGTTTCGCAAGATGCTCTCAAAGCATGGCAAATTCACACTACTGCCGGGTTTAGGCTGTTGATGTTTCACGGGGACCATTTCTTTCTCAATACAATGCGCGACTCTCTCCTGGAGAGAGTGAACGAAGTCATACTGCACAACAACCAACTGCTGAAAAGCGCTGCGCCGCGGCAATAGACTGTGCGTCATCAGGACCGTTCATTGCACGTCATTTTGCCGGTGAGCTTCACCTTCCAACACACCATAGACATGGGGTTACGTTTTGACCTCAACGGAGAATGTATATGTTGATTTCGCGGATTCGTAGACTTGCCACTGTACTGATTGCAGCTTCGATTGCCTGCCAGATGGGGTACGCTCTGGCCACCCTCCCCGATCCAAAGACCGATGAATCCAGGCCTAAGGCAAACGGGCGGGAAACCGCGGTCCTTGCCGCTGGATGCTTCTGGGGCACACAGGCAATTTACAAACACACCCGCGGCGTGATTGCCGTTACAGCAGGTTACACTGGTGGTGCGGCTGCTACGGCTCAATACAAGCTCGTTAGCGGCGGCACAACCGGCCACGCGGAATCAGTGGAAATAACCTACGATCCATCTCAAATCTCCTACGGGCAGCTCTTAAAGATTTTCTTTTCTGTCGCACATGATCCCACGCAATTGAATCGGCAAAATAATGATATTGGCACACAATACCGGTCGGCGATTTTCTACACGAATAAAAAGCAGAAACAGATTGCTGAGGCCTATATTTCTCAGCTCAACTTGGCCAAAGCTTTTCCTCATCCGGTGGTGACCCGGATCGATCCTCTTGCAAAATTCTATTCCGCTGAAGCGGAACATCAAGACTATGTTGCCCTTCATCCGGACGAAGACTACGTGGTAAAGAACGAGCTTCCCAAAATCGCCCAGTTTCACGAGAATTTTTCGAGTTTTTGGGTCGAATCGGAGCAGACCGGCAACTCCAAGCCTGCTTCAGATAACACCATGGTAAAAGCGGCTGCGAAAAAGCATGACACGAAGAAATAAGAATGATGAGGTTCTGTTCACGGACCGTTCAGGCCGGAGAAGAGCCATCCCTGGGCCCCAAACTGCCAGTGGTCAAGGAAGAGTTATGAAAACCAAAAGCATTACTAATCTCTCAGCGCTAGTCCTGCTCTGGTGCGGGCTTCTCGTGAACCTGCCCGCACTGAGCCAGGAGCCGGCTGCAAATGACGCCACGGCGCTGCAGCGCAAGGTCGCCGACCAGGAACGCCGTATATCTGAACTTGAGGCAACTGTGCAGAAGTTGTCGGCGCAGCTCTCTCCCGTCGCAGACGTCAACCACGCTGCTGACCAGCAACCGGCAGCGCAATCCAGTGAAAATGCCGTGAACCTCCTGAAGGAAGGC
>DAHUXF010000427.1 GCA_027307295.1 Acidobacteriaceae bacterium | reverse complement strand
GTAGAAGATGCCGTTAAGCGCGCCTTTCACGGCGGAATCCATCTGCGAATCCGCAAATACGATGTTGGGTGACTTGCCGCCCAGCTCCAACGTTACGCGCTTCAACGTATCGGCAGAGCTGCGCATAATCTCTTTTCCCACGGAGGTTGATCCGGTGAACGCAATCTTATCTACACCCGGATGCTTGACCAGCGCAGCGCCTGTCTCTGGGCCGCCCGTAATAATGTTGAGTACGCCCGGCGGGAGTCCGGCTTCCAAAGCCAACTCTCCGAAGCGAAGCGCGGTAAGCGGCGTCTGTTCTGCGGGCTTCAAGACCACTGTATTGCCGCATGCCAGGGCCGGTCCCAGCTTCCAGCTGGCCAACAGCAGCGGGAAATTCCAGGCGACAATCGCGCCCACCACTCCTACAGGTTCGCGCAGCGTATAAGTAAAAGCATTATTAAAAGTGTTGACGGTTTCGCCGTGAATCTTGGTGGCCCATCCGCCGAAGTAACGGAAAACATCCGCCACCATGGGCATGTCCACATAGCGGGATTCAAAGATCGGCTTGCCGTTGTTCAGCGTCTCCAGTTCAGCCAGCTCTTCAATGTTCTTTTCAATTAAATCGCCAATCCGCCAGAGCACCTTGCCGCGCTCGCTGGCCGACATCTTGCGCCATGAGCCGCTGCGATCGTCAAATGCTTTGCGCGCCGCTGCCACCGCCTCATCCACTTCGTGCTTTCCGGCGTCAGCAATCTGCGTTAAGACCTCCCCGGTTGCGGGATTGAAAGTATCAAAGGATTTGCCCTGGCCATCCGACCATTTGCCGTTGATGAGCAATTTGCCGGGAGAAACTTTTGCTTTGCTTGCTGCGATCATAATTTTTTACCCTTGCCTACCAGTTCATGCTGCATGGTTTGATGTCTGGCTGATGGATGATGGGATGGAGCAAGGCTTTCAGCCATTACCACAGCGGCTCAAGCCATTCTTTTACTTACTCGCACCGCAGGCCTGAAGGCCTGCTCCACCCAATTGTTTCCAAAAACTATTTCGCCTTAAATGTTGCCGGACGCTTCTCCACATAAGCAGCCAGGCCTTCTTTGGCGTCTTCACTGGCAAACAAACGCTGTTGCAGTTCGCGCTCCACGGCCAGAGCGGACTCCATGGGAATCTCCCAGCCGGTCTGCACTGACCGCTTGATGTTGCCTACGGCCTTGGCGGCTTTGTTCGGCGGCGTGAACTGGCGAGCATACTCCATGATGTTCTCCATAAAGTTCTCGCGCTCGTAAATATCATTGATGATGCCCATGTCCTTGGCTTCTTCAAAGGTAAAGGTGTTGCCGGTAACCATCAGTTCAATGGCTTTGCTCTTGCCCACCATGCGGCTCAGGCGCTGGGTGCCGCCAGTGCCGGGCAACACGCCCAGGTTGATTTCCGGCAGGCCGATCTTGCCGGAATCCTTGCGGGCAATGCGGATGTCCGCCGCCAGGGCGATTTCCAATCCGCCGCCCACCGTGTGTCCGTTGAGCGCCGCCAGCACCAGTTTGGGAGTCTGCTCCAGGCGGTTCAAAGTTTCATTGGCATGAAGGCAAAAATAGTATTTAAATTCAGGCGTGACGCTGGCCAGCATCTTGATGTTGGCGCCGGCGGAGAAAAATTTGTCGCCTGATCCGGTCAGCAACAGGACGTAGACATCATTGTCCATGCGCGCTTTCAGGATGCATTCATCCAGCTGCCGGTTCATCTCATAGGTATAGGTATTCGCCGGCGGATCGCTCAGTTCAATCACTGCTACGCCGTCTTCAACACGATAATTGACCAGGGTCTTGGTTTCTGTCGCTGTGGTTGTCGCCATGGTTCTAGAGCTCCTTGTAAATTTTCAAAAATCTTGGGTTTGCAAATCTTTTTTTGGTTGACGCATCTGTTCAGACGCCCGCTTTTGCGCTCTTACGTCTGGGGTTGCCCGGATTGAGCACGCCCCTTAGGAAGAGGTCGCCCAATTCCTGGGCCAGCGCGTGGGCATCAGCGTCAACGCGCGGATTATGCCAGGTGTAAATCCAGTTGATCATGCCGAAGAGGCCGAGCACCGCAAGTCTCCCGGAAAATGGCAGCCCTTTTTCGCGCCGTAATTCTTCCAGCAGGTCCAGGCAGATGCGGTAGTACTCCCGCTTAATGGCGCGAATCTCGGCGCCCCGTCCGTTCTTAAGCGTGTCATCTTCATGCGTAAGCACCTTCATGGCCTCTTTGTTGGCCAGAAAATACTCCAGATGGTTTTCAATAAAGATGCGCACGCGCTCTTCCGGAGTTTTAGCGCCCTTCAGCCGTTCCTGCACGCGCTCAATGATTGTCTGGAACGTATGCTTCTGGATCAGGTAGAGCAGCTCTTCCTTGGACTCAAAGTAATGATCGAGACCGGCCAAAGACATCCCGGCGGCGCGGGAAAGGTCTCGCATGGACGCGCCCTCATATCCTTTTTCACAGAAGATATGGGCCGCATGCTCCAGCACTTTGGCCAGGCGGCGGTCAAAACGGGAATCAATGATGCCGCCCTTGCGTCCCTGGAAGACGGCGCGCGGCTTGCGTCCGCTCAGGGGCAGTTCAGGAGGCCGGGTTTCCACGCTTGCCTGGGCCATGCGATAGGTTACCGAACGTTCGTTCGAATGACATTATCTCCCGGCACAAGGCCTACCGTCAAATCCGGTTCTGCACAGGCAAAACACCTCGCCTTGGGTACTTCAATTGGGTACTTGAATTGCCCTTCAGAATACAGGCTGGCAAAGCTCCGTCCAATACTGCCCAGGCCAAGATTCTGTATGTACTGAACTTGGCAAGCTTTAGAAGCGCATTTCGGAATGAGGTGGAAGATTGAGGAACTCTTGTTTACCACGAACATTGCAAACTCTTGCATATATTCTCATTCTACCCATCCTTCAGGTGGGCTGCGGCTCAGGCATGCTCCAGAACCAGGCTCCGGCCCCAACGGCCCAGAACGCAACGACGACTCAACTAAGAATCGGCGATGCCCCGGCCGATAGAGTATTTTCCTTTGAAGTCACCATCGGCAACGCCATCACGCTGGTTCCTGTGGGCGGCAGTTCGGCCTCAACTATCACCCTCAATGCCAACCGCCTGGAGCTAAGCCATACTGCTGGCAAG
>DAHUXF010000426.1 GCA_027307295.1 Acidobacteriaceae bacterium | reverse complement strand
GCGTCATTCTCGCGCAACGGAATAGGGGGGTGGGGTTAAATCTTGAACGATGTCTTTAAATAGCCCTCCGTAGCCCATAAATTTACACAAACATTAATTCTCGATTTTGAGCATTGTTGGCGTAGCACAAAATTTTGATGTCGTTTTCTAAGTTGTTTATTTTAAAGACAGATAAATATGGCGGAGAGAGTGGGATTCGAACCCACGTTAGAGTTTCCCCTAAACACGCTTTCCAAGCGTGCGCCTTCAGCCACTCGGCCATCTCTCCGGCGCAGGTTGGGACTCATTCATTATACAGACAATTTCAGTCAGGCTGATTGGCCGGTTGGTGAGGTCCAAATCTTGATGAGGGACAAATTTGAAGATCGAAGAAGGCTCAAGGACTGATCACAATGGCGCATCGCAAGCTCCCCAAAAACCCTGTGGCACGCATGTCCGGTTGCGGCAGCCCCGGCGATTTGAAAGGCGCATCGCAAGCCCCAAGTTCAAACAGCCCTGTGGCCGCCCAACGAATCATAGATTTATTTCTTAGCAGGCCTGTTTGTCCTGCGGTCAGACGCAGTGATTGCCTAACAAGTGGTGGCCATGGCGCCGGCCAGGATGCGTTCAAAGCAGTATTCGTCGATCACGGCTGCCACAGCTTTCTTGTCTCTTTCATCCATGGAGCGGACAACGCGTCCCGTGCAGTTCACCTGAACATCGGTGTCCGTCCCCAGGACAGAGGCAGGCAGAACAATGCGGAAGCGGATTACGGCACCCACGGCAAGCAGGCTTTTGGTATGGAAGAGCACGCCGCCGGCAGAGATATCAGATGTCTCAGCGAAGTATTCGTGTGCGTCCGCAGTCAGGACGGTGATGGGTAGATGGAGCGGAAAGCGTACTGAACTTCTGGTATCAGCCGGCCCAGACCCTGCAACCGGTGTTTTGGTTTCGCGCACCCTTGCACCTCTGCTGAGAGGTTTATACACCCGCCCCCAAGCCTATCCCAAGGTTACTTTGGTATCCCTGGGGCACCAAAGGACATGCGCCAGAGCCATGCCCAAAAACCCGCTTAAAACTTGGTTACTTCAGTGAAATTGAAGCCGTGGATTTTCATTGCCGGTACCACCATATCGAAGGCCTCTTCCCCGCTGGCGCGCACGGCTTTGCCCATCGCCTCCACATTATTCAGCATCTCAATCAGGCTCTGGTTAAAGCGGAAATTGAGCAGTCCGTGCCTCACCTTACCGCCTTCCACCAGGAATGTACCGTCGCGCGTCATGCCGGTAAGGATTTTCTCATAGGGATCAACTTCCCGGATGTACCACAGCCGCGTGATCAGAATTCCACGCTCTGTTCCCGCGATCATCTGCTCCACGGTCTGCTCTGCACCGGGCGTCATAAAAACAATATTGGTGGGAGCTTCGCCCATCTCATTCGGCAGCGGAAAACCATGGCCGGTGCTGCGGACCTCTCCGACCTTATCTTTGTACTCGGATTTGCGCATCCTCTCAGCGGTGCCGCGCGCGTATACCAGGTTCCGGACCACGCCTTTCTCCACCAGGTTCACCCGCTGGCGAGGCACGCCCTCACCGTCAAAAGGGGCGTTGGACTGCAAAGGATGGTTGACGTCATCAATAATGGTGATGTTTTCGCCAAAAAGCTTTGTGCCAATGCGGTTGTTCAGGAAGGACCGCTGGTCCAGGATCGCCAGACCGCCAAAGTCCCAGAACATGAAGCCCACCAGATCAAGCACGGCTGCGGGCTCCAGTATCACCGTGTATTTGCCCGGAGGAATTTCCTTTGGGCCAGCCGAATCACGCGCCTTTTGCGCGGCAATTTCCGCCAGCCGTACGGGATCGATATTGTTTACATCCGGTGAGTTTGCTTTTTGCCAGCCCGATGAGTTGCCCGCCAGCATGGTAATGGAAACCTCAGCAGAGGTCTGCCGATGGTACGTGCTCAGGCCTTTGGAGTTGACGATGGCCTCAGCGCTCTGTGAGCTGGAAAAAATCCCTGCTGTCACCAGCTTGTTCTTTTTTGCCGTAGCAACAATCTTCCCTACCCCAGACGCGCGGTCGGAGGGCGTGATGGCGGCGGTATGGTCAAACCAGCGCGAAGGCGCGCCGCCTTTTCCACCACTCGGCCCGGCCAGCGGCAACAGCTCAGGGTCAGGCTCCTGCACCCGGGCCAGGCTCTCTGCTGACTGCACCGCGCGCTTAAGGCCCTCATCATCAAAGCGGTTTGTGGTGGCGCGGGCCGTCTTTCCATCCACAGCCACACGGATGGATGCGACTTCATTCACCTCAGACACGTTCTGATGGATCGTGTTGTTGGCAAACCGCGTCAAGGCATGGTCCGTGGACGAGAAAATGACTTCCACATCTTCCACCGACGAGTATTTTTTTATTTTCTCGAAAATCTTTTCAGCATGCGATTGATCTAACATTTGGTCTCCAGCGATCTAGCGGTTGGCAAAATGGCAATTAGTAATTAGCCGTTAGCATTCAGTACTCAGCATTTCAGCCCCTGGATTGACTTCGCTCTGCGTCAACTTTTCGAGCCAGAGACGCCAGCATACGTTTCACTTCTTCCACCGAATCGTTCAGACTTTGGTACGCCGCTGCATCAAGAAACTTGAGGTCCCGCGAAAGAAGGAGATGATATTCCAGTTCACTCGCTGAACCCATTGCAATTTGAAGAAAGCGGTGAAACTCACCATTTCCCCGGCGACCACATCCTTCGGCAATGTTGGCGGGAATCGAAGAAGCACAACGCCGGATCTGTGATACCAATCCAAACATCTCGTGCCTTGGAAAGTCTGTTGTGGCTTCATACGCAGCCAGAGCCAAATGATGCGACTTTTCCCAAACCTTCAAATCACGGAAGTTTTTCATGCTCTACACTGTTTCAAGGCTGAGTGCTGAATGCTGAGTGCTTACGGCTCCTTCTAATTCCCCTTATACGCCGTCCCTATCTTCACTCCCCGGAACCTTGCCGGTGAAGCTCCATGCCCGGTGCCCATGGTCTGCATGGGTTGGCCCTTGCCGCAGTTGGGAGTGCCCCACAGCGTCCACTGGTCGCGTGAGCAGATGGCGTCCATGGAGTTCCAGAACTCCGTGGTGATTCCTGAGTATGATGGATTTTTGAACATGCGTCCCAGCTTGCCGCCT
>DAHUXF010000425.1 GCA_027307295.1 Acidobacteriaceae bacterium | reverse complement strand
ATATTTTCTAGAGGAACCGCTCGCGCAAGCCGTTGCGTCCTGTGCTTATCGGTGGGAGATGCGTTGTAAATTTGTTATACTAGCTTCGTCGCAAAGACGCGCCCTTAGCTCAGCTGGATAGAGCGTCTGGCTACGAACCAGAAGGCCGGGAGTTCGAATCTCTCAGGGCGCGCCAGAATAATTTTCTTTTTGATTCAATGAAATAGCAGCTACCCTTCCTGTTGTTTTTTAGGGAACCAGCAGCAAATTGTTATTTATCTGTCGGTAAGGCGAGTTCGAATTTTATGCTTGGCCGGAGTAGCAGAGACCTCACGTGGGCGGAGGCGGCCAAGGGCTCAAGTTCGAATCCGTTTCTTCAGCGCTTCCGCAAGGAATGCATTTCGCGAAACATTTCTTTTGTGAGCGCCAGCCGAGCCGGCACAGACTGCCTTCCTCCCCAACGGGAAGGATAGATCTTCTACCCAAGCCAACGCGCTGCGAGACGAGCAGAACAAGCACATCGCCAAGATCACCAGGGCTGACGCAGGAATTGTAAGCGGAACAAGCACCACCAGCAGATCGCGATTAACAACGCTGCGACCAAGAAGCCAAGTCGGAAATCAAGGCGGCAAATCCGATCCGCCCAAAAACCGGGAAAACAGGGTGACGCTGCGACGGCGCGCGTACCGAGCAGCTCGGCTCAGGAAAACAGTCAAGAAACGCTGCTTTTCTGCATATATCATAGAATTACGTCCCGCCGGACGAGTGAACCCGAGGGGGTTGAATCGAGGCTTAGAAGATGGAGACAAAAACCCCTATTCTCACGACCGTGACACCGGCGACTGCCGGCAGCCGCCGCTCTGAGTTCAAAGACTCGATTATTCGTGCGATTCATGAGGCCTCTCCGGAAGGCATCCTTGTGGTTGACAGCGATGGTCAGATTGTTTCGCTAAATCAGCGCTTTCTGGAAGTCTGGGATTTGCCACGCGATGTGGCTGGCGTCCAACCTGGGATCAATATTTCCGTGCCTGATGCACCAGTCTTAAAATCGGCGATTGCGCGAGTGAAAAATCCCCAGGCCTTTCTGGCCAGAGTGCAGGAACTGTATGCCAATCCAGGGCTGGACGATCATTGCGAAATTGAATTAAAAGACGGCAGAATCCTGGAGCGTCATTCCACAGTTCTGTGGGGCGAAGATCACCAATATCTTGGGCGCGTTTGGTTCTTCAAGGACATCACTTCCCGCAAACAAGAAGAAATATCGCTACAAAAAGCCAGAGAGTCAGCGGAGACTGCCAGCCGCACCAAGGGTGAGTTCCTGGCAAATATGAGCCACGAAATCCGTACTCCGTTAAACGGGATTTTGGGCATGCTCAACCTGCTCCGGGAAACTGACCTGGACGACGAGCAAGCCGATTACCTGAATATGGCCAAGATATCCGCCGATGGCCTGGTTGGAGTGATTAACGAGATCCTCGACTTTTCTAAAATCGAAGCCGGCAAGCTGGATCTGGAGGAAGCTGAATTCAATCTACAGGATCCTGCAGGCGCAGCACTCAAGACCCTGGCATTTCGGGCTCACGAGAAAGAGGTGGAACTGGCTTGCGAAATATCTCCAGATGTTCCGTCACTGCTTGTGGGTGATGCCGGGCGTCTACGCCAGATTCTGATTAACCTCCTTAGCAACGCCGTCAAGTTTACGGAACACGGTGAAGTTGTCCTCAGGATTATCACGCAGTCTTCGCCCGGAGAGGATGTTCGACTTCACTTTATGGTCAGCGATAGTGGGGTGGGTATTCCTGCCGGCCAGCAAAAAAAAATCTTTGAAGCATTTACTCAAGCGGATGGCTCAACGACAAGGAGATTTGGAGGCACGGGACTCGGGCTCAGCATTTGCTGGCGACTGGTGCAATTGATGAAAGGCGAACTTTGGGTTGAAAGTGAACCCGGAAGAGGCAGCACATTTCACTTCACAGCGGTTTTCAAGACCGCGAAGGCAATGCAGCCCGCATCTGCAACTCGGGCAAATCAATCATTACATGGCCTGCGTGCGCTGGTGGTGGACCAAAGTCAGACCTGCCGCCGAATTCTAGCTCAGTTGCTGATCGATTGGCACTTGGCGGTGGAGGCGGTTGACACGCCAGATGCAGCCCACGCGGCCCTAAAGCGCGCTGGGAATGAAGACAAGCAGTTCTCTTTCATCCTACTGGATGGCAAGACCAGCTCCGGATTCAGTCTGGCCAAGATGACCAAAAGCTGCACGGGTTTCACCCCGAAAATTATCATGATGCTGAAAGCCAATCATCCGCCCGGCGAAGCTGCTCAATATCGTGCGTCAGGCGTCGCCGCCCAGCTCATCAAGCCGGTTTTGCCAGCTGAACTATGGCATGCTATGCAGGTTGCTCTTCTTCCGTCAGCTGCCGCTACCCACCATGCGCCAGGGAATGAAGCGTCTCTGACCTCCACCTGCCCAACGGGTCTGCATGTTTTGGTAGTGGAAGATAACTTGATCAACGCGAGACTGGCGGTCAAGTTGTTGGAAAAATTGGGCCACATTCCAACCGTGGCCGCCAACGGGAAGGCGGCCTTGGAAATGCTGGTCCAGAGCTCGGCCCGACAGTTCGACTTGATATTCATGGACATACAGATGCCGGAGATGGATGGCTTTGAAGCCACAGCAGCCATTCGTAAGTTGCCCACTGAGCGTGCCAGTCAGACTCCCATCCCAATCATCGCCATGACCGCACATGCGCTGAAGGGCTATCGCGAAATTTGTCTGCAAGCCGGTATGAGCGACTACATCTCAAAGCCTGTCTGCTCCAAAGAACTGCTGAGTGTAATCGAGCGCACGTTGTTGAAGGGGCCGCAGTAGATTCTTCCGCTTACCCCCAGACGTAACCCCAGCGTGTGTTGGAAGCCGTGATCGGCTGTGTTGCGATTGATGAATGGGGCGGTGCGCAAAGTCAAGACTGCTCAATCAGCGCTTGGTATCTCTGGGTTCTGATGATCTGCCCCGTGTCTGAGCATAAAAGTTCTAAGATCGTCACCTAGGGCGCGCCAGACACATATCGCATCCACCGCGTGCCCGCTTCTTCATCGGACAGTTAAGTGGCGATTTACGGTCGCAGAGGAAGGAGTAGCAGCCCCTTCCTCCTCGGACACAAGGTTCCCACTTG
>DAHUXF010000424.1 GCA_027307295.1 Acidobacteriaceae bacterium | reverse complement strand
CAAAACCTGCGCGATGCGCCACTATGCCTGCACCTCTCTGGCCGGCTTGTCATTCTGGCCAGATTGCGCGCGAGTGACGCGGACCTTCTCTACCTTGCGGGCGGTGGATTCCAGGACTTCAAAGCGAAGACCGTCTTCTTCAATGACCTCGCCGGGCAGCGGAATGCGGCCTGCCATGGCGCTCACCAGGCCGCCCACGGTGGCAGTATCTTTTTCATCCAGACGCAGGTCAAAAAGGTCGCGCAGGCGCCCCATATCCACGGAGCCCTGCATCACGTAAGAACCATCGCTCTCGCGGACAATGTCATGGGAAAGCTCATGCTCATCGCGGATTTCGCCCACAATTTCTTCCACCAGGTCTTCCAGCGTCACCAGTCCGGCCACGGAGCCGTATTCATCAATCACAATGGCCATGTGTATGTTGTCTTTCTGCATCTCGCGCAGCAGCGGAGAGGTCATCTTGGTTTCCGGCACAAACAGCACCGGACGCACCAGCTTGGCCACCGTAGTGGTACGCGCCTGCTCGTCCGGTATTTGAATCAGGTCGTGCGCCAGCACCATGCCCTGTATCTGGTCAATGCTTTGGGAATACACAGGCACGCGCGAATGTGGTTTATCGCGCAGCATGGTGGTGAATGCCTCAATGGTGGTGGTAGAAGGAACGGCAAAAATGTTGGGCCGCGGCGTCATGACCTCCCTGACAGTCTTATCTCCAAACTCTACCACTGATTGAATGAGCTGGCGGTCGCTTTCCTCCAGAATGCCTTCTTCCTCGGCGGCCTCAATCAATGCGTCTACGGCTTCTGAAGGATGCTCCGGCTCTTCCGGTTCATGCGGTTCGGCCAGCGCGGCCACGGAAAGCCCAAAACCCAGCGCGATGGTGATGGGCAGCATTAGGTAAATCAGGCCACGCAGCAGCGGGATGAAAGCAACCAGCCACACGCCCTGTGTGCGGGTAAAAAGGACATACGGCAACAGCCGGTTGCAGACGATGATGACCAGAATAATGCCGAGGATGGCCTGGGCAATTTCCGGCCAGGTCCATGAGGCATCACGAAAAACCAGATAGCCGATGAGAAAGGCGATGGCGGCGGTAAATAGTTGCGCCAGCACCGCTACTGCCAGCCCGGCGCGCTTGCTGGTGAGCAAGAGCGGAGGCTCAACCAGCTTTTCAAAGGCCTCAATATTTTCCTGAAACTCGCGGCTGAGAAATTTACCGCTTTCGGTGTACAGCCTGTCAATATAAGACACCAATACCAGTAACCCGCAGAAAATGAAAACCACCAGGTAAACGGCAACCAGTGTCATGGCAGGCTCCTGCGGCGGGGACTGCGCGGCTTGTCACTGCGGGACTTCAGCGCAGCCTGGACGTTCCGTTGCGACCTGACTTTCAGGTGAACCCTGGCTCTTTTAGCCGGGCCAGTCTTAGCTACTGCCGCCGAACCTGTGCGATCAATCAATGACGCAGGCAGCTTGAGACGTGTGCGCAGCCTGGCTTCCAGCCGCGCCATCCGCCCATGGTCAGTTTCATGGTCATGGCCAGCCAGGTGCAACATGCCGTGAAGAATCAATATTTTCAATTCTGCCGTTTCAGGATGGCCATAGCGCAAGGCATTGGCGCGGGCGATCTCCGCTGAAATTGCAATGTCACCGCCGGCAGCACGCGGGAAGGAGAGCACATCCGTTGGCTTGTTCTTCCGGCGAAACCGGCGATTGAGTTCCTGCAACCGCTGGTTCCCGGCAATCAGAACGCTCACCTCGCCGGACACCCCGGCCAGCCGCTGCGCCAGCCCGACAAAGCGCTGCAGGGTTGCCGTGCTCACGCTCTTCGCCGGCTTTTCAAGAATAATCATGCTCAATGGAAACAAAATCGGGAGGGCACTCACCGCCCTCCCGCAAGAAATTTTACTAAATCTCTATTGTTGCAGCGGAGGTTCCTGCGGTTCCTGCTGCGCATCGCGCGGCATCTCCAGTGAAAGCTGCTGATTGCGCGACCGTTCGTCATAGGCGCGGACAATGCGTTGGACCAGTTGATGACGCACCACATCCTCCTCGCCAAACATGTTGAAGTAAACGCCTTCCACCGGCTTGAGCACGTCCAGGGCCTCCAGCAGGCCGCTGCGGCGCGCGTTAGGAAGGTCTATCTGCGTGATGTCGCCGGTTATCACGGCCTTGGAGTTGAACCCCATGCGGGTCACAAACATCTTCATCTGCTCCGGCGTGGTGTTCTGGGCTTCATCCAGAATGATGAAAGAATCGTTCAGCGTGCGCCCGCGCATAAAGGCGATCGGCGCGATCTCAATGAGGTTCTTTTCCAGAAAGCGGTCAACGCGCTCCGGCTCCATAAGATCGTAGAGCGCGTCATAGAGCGGGCGCAGATAAGGATCAACTTTTTCCTGCAACGTTCCCGGCAAAAAGCCCAGGCGCTCACCCGCCTCTACCGCCGGGCGCGCAAGGATGATGCGGCTCACACGTTTGGCGCTGAGCGCGGAAACGGCCATGGCCACGGCAAGATATGTTTTGCCCGTGCCTGCCGGTCCCACGCCAAAAACCATGTCATATTTCTCAATGGCATCAATATAGCGGCGCTGGTTCATGCTCTTGGGCTGGACCTGCCGCTTGCCAAAGGACCGCTGCTTGCCCGCTTCAGCCAGGCCCCGCAAGGTGGCCGTCTGGTCTGTTGTGATGACGCGCAGCATGGAGCTGAGATCGGCGTCACTGAACTCATGGCCGTGGCGGCTCAGCTGGTCAAAGTCGCTGAAGATCTGCTCCGCCCGAGCCACGTCACGGGCAGCGCCCTCAATCTGCAGCGAGTCTGACTTCAGGTCTATGCTGATGTTCAGTCCGGTCTCCAGAACATGCAGGTTCTCATCGCGGATCCCGAACAACTTCTGGACATTGGGGACGCTTTCAATATTCTTTTTCATTCAGTATTTTTTGGATTGCCTCCGGCGCACACGCGCAATTGCGCCCGCTCCGTGCCGGCCGGCACAGAGGACATAGGATTCTTTTGTGCATGGAAGAGCAGGATAGGTGGCCCACCGAAACGCGGAGGTAATACCATTGGCCTGAGAGTACCCCCCTTTGCGGACTCAAGTCAACAAGGTTCATGCAGGTTTTTACGCCGCTTTAACAATAAGATGCATGAACGGCAAAC
>DAHUXF010000423.1 GCA_027307295.1 Acidobacteriaceae bacterium | reverse complement strand
GTGGCCACGCAGGTCAAGGAACGCATGAATGTAAGCGTGAAGCTCGGGAGTTAACACACTGTGCCGTTGACTATTCCCAATCTCGATAATCGCCGATACCAGGAACTTCTTGATGAAGCGCTGGCCCGCGTTCCGGTGTACACGCCGGAGTGGACAAACTTCAATAAGAGCGACCCCGGAGTCACGCTGATTGAAATCTTTGCGTTCATGACGGAAAACATGTTGTACCGCGTGAACCAGATTCCGGAAAGAAACCGGAAAAAATTCCTGAAGCTGCTGAATGTGCCTCTCCAGCCGGCCACCAGCGCACAAGGTCTGGCCACCATTACCAATGACAAAGGGCCGCTCCAGACCGTTACGCTGAATGACGGGGTTGAACTGCGCGCCGGCAAAGTTTCTTTCCGCACCACGCGGCCCATGGACGTGGTGCCGATTGAAGGCCGCATCTATTTCAAGCAGACCATCCAGGCTCCCTCGCAGCAGATGGTGGATTATTACCAGCAGCTGTATGCCTCATTCCGCGGCACGCCACAGGACCCGCCGCCCACTCTTTATCAAGCCTCGGCTTTTCCCCTGCCGGGCGGTGATCCCGTGCAACTGAGCCAGACAGTGGATGGTTATCTATGGCTGGCCCTGCTGGTAAGGGAAGGCGACAAGCCGCCGGCGTTGCTGGCCGATGCTGCACGTGAAGCGATTGCAGGCAAGACGCTCACGGTCGGCGTGGTGCCTTTCTTATCTGACAATACAGCCATTCTGCCTGCCGGAAGGGCCGCGAGCGCTCCGTCGCCGGTCACGCTTGAGTTTGATATTCCAAATCTTCCGGCCAGCGGCGGTTTGCTGGACAGCCAGAACCGCGTCCCCCAATATCGCCCGCTTCCCACCAGCCCTTCCAATGATGTGTTCACGCAACCCGGAGTCATTGACGTGACCCTGCCGGACAAGAACAGCTTATCACTGTGGAACAACATTGATCCACTGGAGAGCGGCGTGGGTGGATTGCCGCCTTCGCTTGAAGATACTTCGCTCAATGAGCGGCTCATCACATGGCTGCGGATTCGTCCTTCCGCGCTGACCCCGGCGCAGTTCAAATGGATTGGCATCAATTGTGCGCCGGTAAGCCAGCGTGAGCGGATTACTTCAGAGTTGCTGCCGCCGGGCACGGGCGAACCGGACCAGATAGTGACTCTTTCGCAGTCGCCGGTGCTTGATCGATCGGTGACGATCTCACTGATCACGGCCCAGGGCGACGCACAGACGTGGACGCAGGTAGATGACATTTTTCTTGCCGGACCTGAAGTGCCGGTGCCGGACCTGAGACTGCCGCCTGGAAGCCCGACGCCACCTTTTGATGTAACAAAGTCCAGAGTGTTTGTTTTGGATCCTGAAGCCGGGCAGATTACTTTTGGCGATGGCGCGCATGGCGGACGTCCGCCAGAGGGATCGATCATGCGCGCGACCTATGACTTCAGCCAGGGTTCAGCGGGAAATGTCGGGCAGGATTCCATCAATACTGCGCCTGCGCTTCCGCAGGGCTTCAAGGTCACGAATCCGGTACGCACGTGGGGCGGCGCTGATGCTGAAACTGCAGCGGATGGAGAAAAGCAAATCTCGCGTTACCTGCAACATCGTGACCGGCTGGTGACTGCGTACGATTTTGAAACCATCACGCTGAGAACGCCGGGAGTGGAGATAGGCCGGGTGGAGGTGCTGCCCAATTATCACCCTGAGTTGAGCAGCCGTCGCGGTGGGGACGCACCCGGCGCAGTCACACTGATGCTGGTTCCCACGTTTGATCCCATCACGCCGGATGCTCCAGCGCCGAGCAATGATTTTCTTGATACGGTTTGCAGCTACCTGGATACACGCCGCCTGGTCACAACAGAAGTATTTCTGCGTGGGCCGGAATATGTGGGCATATGGATTTCTATTGGCATACAGGTGCTCCCCGGCCTCAATCCCGCCCCAATTCGTGAGGCCGTGAAGTCGGCAGTGTTGCAGTTCCTTGCGCCTATTGTTGGCGGGCCGCAGCAACTTCCGGATGATCCCTCTGTGCTCCTCAATGCGCCTCTGTCGGCTTCCGTTTACAAAGGCTGGCCGTTGGGCAAGCCGGTAATCTCTCTGGAAATTATGACCGTTGCCGGACGCACCTCTGGAGTTGAGTTTGTGCAGGAAGTCCAGCTTGCGCAAACGGGGCCTGCGGTTGCGCAAATTGATATGACTGGTTTGCAACTGCCGCAGGTGCTGGGCATCAGCGTGACCAACGGGCCAGCTCTGAGCCTGGACGAACTGCGCGGCGGCACTTCACAGACCACCACTTCCACCGGATCGGCACAACTGCCGGTCATCCCAGGGGAGTGCAACTGATGGATTCTAATCGCACAAAGTTCCACTTGCTGCAAGGGCGCGACGATTGGGCGCGATGCACGGTCGATGGAACTGCATCAATGTTTGATTCCATTCAGCAGGAAGGCCCGACATTTTCCTGGAGCGCTTCGCGCTTTGAAGTTACGTTGGGCGTGCGCGTAAATCTGTTCAACAGCGCGCCGGGAAATCAGCCGCCCACAATCGATCAACGCCGGGGCGCTGCGCAAGACCGCTTTGGAAACTGGTACTGGATTGACTCCACTGGAAATGAATTGCTGGTGAACTCTTCCGGAACCAGCGTGACCACGCACTTCTGGGCGTCACAGGATGAATTGACCCGCTGCAACACAGACGATGGCGCATTCAGCGTGTTATCTCCCAATGTACCGGCGCAGCCGCTGGCTTTCAGCGGGCTTGCCGTGACGGAGTTGCATTTCCTGGTTGTGGGCGTGCTTGAGCCAAAGGGATTTCTGGTTTTCGATCTTTTTCATGGCGGGCCGCCGCGCCAGTATGTATGGCCCGCGAACATTGATTTCGTGCCTTTTGATATGGCCCCGGCGCCCGGCGGCGGAGTCTGGATTCTTGACCGCACCAACCGGAGATTGTGGGCGCTGGACCGCAGCTTTGCTGTGATTCGCCAGGACCAGACATCAGTGGATGTTTCCCAGGAGCAGGTTGAGGTATTTGCTCCCGCCGATGGATCGCCTGCGCCAGCGCATGTGCATCGCACATTTCCTACCGGCATTGCACTGGAAATGGCGTCTCCTTTAGGCCCGATTGATGCGATTGCAGTTGAGTCGCT
>DAHUXF010000422.1 GCA_027307295.1 Acidobacteriaceae bacterium | reverse complement strand
CTCAAAGCACATTGGGATGCGCTGGCGGAAAAAGTCACAACCTTCGGCGGACGCGGCGCTGTTTCTGCGCTCGGCAACTTCTGTTCCGCTCCTATGCGCGATGACGTAAAGCAGTTCTTTGCAACGCATCGCGCTCCGGGCGCAGAACGCGCCCTGCAACAAAGCCTGGAACAAATCACCAATTGCCTCGAGTTCAAACAACTGCAAATCAACAACATGCAAGCCTGGCTGAGGCAACAAGGACAGTAACTCTATCAACACATGGTTACCAGAGTTCTTGGCGCTGTGGCGTGTGACTCTGATAGATTCCCCAGAGCAGGCACCATGAGCGCGGCAGCAGGCAAACAAATTATATGCAGCATCATGACCGCGCGCGTCGAGCGCGGCGGCGTGGAACTGGTGGACCAGATTGCGGCGGAGTGGCGGCGGCTCTGCGACGAATCGGGCGATGAGGAGGTCTTTTATCGTCCTGAGTGGGCGCAGGCCTACCTGCGGGCTTTCGATCAAAACGCCGAGGTCATTGTCATCTCTGCATGGTCGGATGAGAGGCTCCGGGGCGTACTGCCGCTGGTGCGAAGCCGTGTGAACATGTCCGGCTTGCCCGCAATTCAACTGAAGGTTCCCGCCAACGTACATTCGCTGCGCGCAAGCCTCACGGTTTGTCCGGGGGCGGAAGGCGCAGCCGCTTTGAAACTCCTTTGGCGAGCGCTGGCCCGTCTGCCCCGGTGGGATGTATTGGATGTGGACAACGTAGTGGAAGGCAATGCGCTGGACCGTCTGCGGGAAGTGGCCCGCGCCTCAGGATGTCCCACGGCGCGCAAGCGGGCCTCGCAAACGCTTTATCTGCCCATCGGTCAAGCATCTGGAAATCAGCCGCCCTGGCTAGCGGGAACACGGCCTAAATTTCGTTCCCACCTGCGGCGCGCGCGGAAGCAACTGGAGGAACAGGGCACGCTGGCGCTCAGGCATTTTGCCACGGCTGATGCAGAGGCGTTGGAACGCTTTTATGAGCTGGAAGCCTCAGGCTGGAAAGGCGCGGAAGGGACTGCGATCCAATGCGATCCGCGCACGCGGCAGTTTTATGATTCCGTGGCGCAGGCAGCGGCGCGCGATGGCTATCTTTCACTGGACTTTCTTGAGCTGAATGGCAAAGCGATTGCGGCGCATTTTGGTTTTAATCTTCGGGGAAGATATTTTCTGGCGAAAGCGGGATATGACGAGTCATTTCGCCGCTACGGGCCAGGACAGCTTCTGGTGAATGAGGTGCTGGGCGAGACGCCACAACGCGGGCTGCGGGAATTTGATTTTGTCGGCCCGGCCACGTGGGACGAAAGCCGGTGGGCATCCTTGCGGCGGACCAACCATCGTATTTTTATCTTTCACCCAGGCTGGTACGGCAGGCTGCTGTATCACCTGCGGATTTCAGCGCGGGACACGGCGCGGAAGCTTGTGGGGAAACAGGAAGATGAGAGCGCGCCATTGGAATTGAAATCGAAGCCGCAGGGCAGCGACAAAGATGCCGGCGACGCTTAAACGCCTATCATGGCTGCGCACCCTATGCCTGTGAAAGTTATATCCGCGAACCCAAACATCTCGCCGGTTTTTGTGGAAGGGCTGGACGTCTCCGCGTACGGCATTGCGCGCGAACTGGGCCGCCACGGCGTGCCGGTGTATGCGCTGAATGACCATCTGCGCGATCCGCTCCGCTACTCGCGCTATGTGCGCGGATGCTTTGTTTACGCTGACGATCCCAGCCAGCCGCGGGCCTATGCCGGCGACACTGTAGCCAATGAAGAAGACCTGTGCCGGCTGATGCTGGAATGGGGCGCGCAGTTCGCGGCGAAGCCGGTGCTGTTCGCCACCTCAGACTGGTTTGCCCGCTTTCTTTCCCACCAGCAGCAGAAGCTGGCGCAGAAATTTCTTTTTCACTGGACGCCGCCGGAACTGTTTACGTCAATTGTGGATAAGGGAACTATGGTGCGCTTTTGCGAGAGCATCGGCGTGAAGGTTCCACGCACGCACATCACGCGCCCGCAGGATGACATGGCGCAGGTGGCGCGCGGCTTTGTTTATCCTTGCCTGGTCAAACCCATCCATCGTTATACCGCGGGCTTTCCCGTGGAATCGGCAAAAGTGCTGATTGCCCAAACACCGGACGAAGCGCAGGCTTTCTTTGCGCGGTATCCGCAAATGAAAGGCGCAACGCTGATGCAGGAGTTGATTGAAGGCGGTGATGACCAGGTATTCCAATACACGGCGCTGGTGAATGCTGCGGGGGAAGTGGCGTCCTGCGCGACCGTGCGCAAGCTGCGGCAGTATCCGCCAGGCTACGGCAGCATGTGTTATGGGCGCACGGAGCGTAACGAAGCATTGGCCGCAGAAGGACTGAAGCTGGTCCGCGCCCTGGGCTATCGCGGGCTGGGCTCGCTGGAGTTCAAGTTCCGCCAGAAAGACGGCGGATATTACTTTATTGAAATGAACACTCGCCTGCCCTGGTACAACGGTCTTTTTGCCGATGCCGGAGTCGAACTTGCCTACCTTGCCTATTGTGACCTTACGGGCACTCCGGTAAAACACGCGGCCCCGCCGGCACAGCGCGATGGCACCACCTGGGTGGGCTTTCACAATTACGCCGGCTGGTACCACGACACAAAGCATGAACGCCAGAGCGGGCTTGCGGAATTTGTATCCACCGTGGCGCGCGCCAAATCTTATGCGTGGTGGAACTTGGCCGATCCTATGCCGTTTCTGGCTTCAGGAATTTTGGCGGCACGGCGCGGAGTGGGGAAGATGCTGCGGCGGGTGGGACTGCGGTGAGATGGGTTGCGGTTGAGAATCTCGTCCAGTGAGTTTGCGGGTATCTGAATAAAATCGATATTGGAAGCACCATCAATCCGTTTAAATGTAGCCAGTTTGCCGTATGCAATGGATGACGGTAAATATATACTGTGACGCACAGGCGAACGCGCTTGGGCCTTCGATGTAATCAGGTTCTTTCATTGCAGTTATACCTTGCATAATAAACCTCTCGGGTTAAAATTGCGCTCTCATCCTCGGCTACACGGCGCAACACAGAAGATTGCGGGGCAAAACGCTTGATAGATAAACCAGATGCAAAATCCCAAAGCGGCCAATATGGCAAGCAAATAGTGGGGCTTTTGGTAGCAGCAAGTG
>DAHUXF010000421.1 GCA_027307295.1 Acidobacteriaceae bacterium | reverse complement strand
ATGCGTGCCGTGGGACGGCTGACGCTCTTGCGCCTGGATTTTGATTTGGCCCTTCGCAATGTGGCGTTCATACGATCAGACTGATTTTCCATTGTAATCAGAAGAATCATGCGCTGGCCGCTGGATGCAGAATGATGGATCGTGGTGGCTGCGTATTTGACGTTTTGCTGTGGCAGGCATGATGATTTTAGACCATGGGAGCCAATATAAAAAACCTGTCCCGCTTGCAAATATCCGGCGTGCTTTTGCTTTTATGTGTCTTTGGCTCGTGCCTCGCGGTCTACACACACGCGCATGCCCAGGCAACCAATGCAGTCCCAAAAGGAGCAGTCATGGCAAATCATGCCAGCGGGTCATTTGATGTAAAGATCACGCCGCAGAAGCCTGACAACACGGTGTCAGAAGCTGCCAATCTCGCCAGGATGACGATCGACAAGCAGTTTCACGGCGACCTTGAAGGCGCCAGCAAAGGCGAGATGCTGGCCACAAGTCCTGACGCGAAGGGTTCAGGCGTTTACGTTGCGCTTGAACGCGTAACTGGCACACTCAAAGGGCGCAACGGCAGCTTTGTTCTTCACCATACCGGAATCATGAAACGCGGTGTTCCACAGCTGACGATCGAAGTAGTGCCTGATTCCGGCACCGGCCAACTGGCGGGCCTTGCCGGGAAGATGCTGATCAACATCGCGCCGGACGGGAAGCATTCCTACGACTTTGAATACACGCTGGCGGAACAACCATAAGTATTTCCTGGCGGTTGCCACGGCCCACCCCAAATGGAACACTAGACGGCGATGACGGTCTGAGCAAAACTCTGTGTCTATACAAGAGAATCTGCCAAGGCGCGGCCCGTTAACGCTGTTACAATCCAAGCATGGTGGCAAAGCTGCTGCTCATCGCCTGGCTGGTGAGTGTGATCTATAGCAGCATTCCGCTTTTCTGGTTTGCCATCCATCCCTTTGCCGACTCCTGGCGCAGGATGCACCGCTCCCCATATCTGTTACTGCTTCCCATCTGGTGCGTCATTATTCTTCTCTTGCTTGGAACCACCTGGCCCTGGCACGTGGACAAACTCTACTCTTCTCCGTGGATGCTGCTGCCGGCTTCCATCTTCTTCCTGTTCGGTCTGGGGACGTACGCTGGAATCCGCTCTAAGTTCGGCACGCACAAATTGACCGGAGAGGCCGAGCTGCGCCCGGCGGAGCACGATCAGCAACTGATAACCACTGGGCTCCACGCGCGCATGCGGCATCCTATTTACATTGCGCATCTCTCCAATCTTGCCGCCTGGGCCCTGGGCAGCGGATTATCGATAAGCTTTATTCTGCTGGGCATCTGCGCGCTGGTTACGTTTCCTTTAATGATCTGGATGGAAGAGCGTGAACTGGAAAAGCGGTTTGGTGAAAGTTTCCGCGCTTATAAGGCGCGCGTCCCAATCATTCCATCTCCGCGTCTCCGTTCCGTGGACATACGTAATGAACAAACATGACAGGAGTCCGAGTTGAGATTTGAACTTTTTGTGGCAGCGCGCTATCTCCGGGCCAAGCGCCGTCAGGCCGTGATCGGGGTGATCACGGTAATCTCGGTCATCGGCGTCACAGCTGGAGTGGCTTCTCTGGTGATTGCTCTTTCCATCAACGCCGGGTTCCAGAAAGACCTTCAGGACCAGTTGCTCGGCTCGCAGTCACACATCAATCTGGTGCGTATTCAGAATGATGGCATTACGAACTGGCGGCCTCTCATTGCGCGGCTGGAAAAACATCCTCATGTGACGGCTGCTGCCCCGGCCATGTATGGCGAGGTGCTGGTCTCCCGGGCAGCGCGGGCCAGCGGCGCTCTGCTGAAGGGCGTTATTCCAGAATCTGAAAATAAGGTCAGCGAACTACTGAAATCCATAAAATTTGGCTCTGCCGCCCCCCTGGAACCCTGTTCCCAGACCGATCAGGAGTGTAAATCAGGCAAAACCCTGCCTCCTGTGGTACTTGGCAAGGATCTGGCTGAAACCATAGGGGCCACCGTGGGCTCCATTATTCTTGTTACCAGTCCCCAAGGGGAGTTGTCCCCATTTGGCGTTCTTCCCAAGTACCAGCAATTCAAGGTCGCAGGAATCTTTCGTTCCGGTTTCTATAACTATGACAGCGCATGGGGGTTTATCCGGCTCTCCGATTCCCAGCGGCTGTTTAGCCTTGATGAGAATGTGATTTCGGTCATTGAGTTCAAGCTGGATGACCTATATAAAGCACAGCAGGTGGGCCAGGAGCTGGAAAATGCCGCCGGACCCGGCTTTCTGGCCAAAAACTGGATGGAAGAAAACCGGGCCTTGTTTCGGGCCCTCCGGCTGGAGCGGGTGGTTACGTTTCTTACGATCGGCCTTATCGTATTTGTCGCGGCGCTCAACATATTGATTTCGCTGATAATGATGGTGATGGAAAAGACCAAGGACATTGCCGTACTGGTTTCCATGGGCGCCCGGCGCAGGCAGATAAGGGGGATCTTCATGTTCCAGGGGATACTGATCGGCATGATTGGCACCCTTGCGGGACTGCTGGTGGGCTATGGGGTGGCGATTGCGGGGGCCAGGTATCACTTTGTGGCCCTTTCTTCTGAGGTCTATTCCATTGACTACCTGCCCTTTGCTCCCCGCCTTCTGGATGGCGTTCTAGTGGCGGCAGTGGCGTTGCTTATCTCGTTTGTTGCCACTCTGTATCCCTCCTGGTCAGCGGCGCGTGTTTTGCCCGCAGAAGCGTTACGCTATGAATAAGCGGACGAGTTTAAGGCCTGGAAACAAGCAGGAAGGTGTTGGGCTTATTAGAGTTGTATCTGGTCCGGTTAAGAAGTCTAATGAAATTTCAAGAAAAAGCTGAGTATAAATACTGAGATTAACTTTGGTCATGTGGGTTCTAAATAGTATGCAGGGCGATTCAGGGCAAAAGGCAATGAACGTGCTGCGGATATGGGGCAGTTGCACCGTTCTGGCGGATCGATGCATCCAATAGATCAAGCAGCTCTGTCACCTGAAATCCTTCGTGTCAACGGACTTAAGAAGGTTTATAAATCAGGCCAGACAGATTTAGTGCTCTTTGAAAACTTGTCCTTCCAAGTGAGGAAGGGAGAAATGCTTGCCATCGTGGGTGAATCTGGTGCAGGTAAAAGCAGCCTATTACACATCCTTGGTGCTCTTGATC